>JBMOHG010000542.1:0-2486 GCA_049317965.1 Paludibacter sp. | reverse complement strand
GTCTTTTGTCCTAAGACTTTTGACATAAGATTTAAAAAATGACCTTCGAAATACAACATACCGATTCTAAATCCAATGCCCGTGCCGGCATAATTACTACAGATCATGGCGTTATAGAAACGCCAATTTTTATGCCGGTTGGTACGGTTGCTTCAGTTAAAGCTGTTCATTTCCACGAATTAAAGGAAGATATTAAGGCTCAAATTATTCTGGGAAATACCTACCATTTATATTTACGCCCTGGTATTGACACTTTGGAGCGTGCGGGAGGATTGCATAAATTCAATGGTTGGGACAAACCAATTCTTACTGATAGTGGTGGTTTTCAGGTATTTTCATTGTCGGAAAACCGAAAACTAAAAGAGGAAGGAGCAACTTTCCGTTCGCATATTGATGGCAGCAAACATTTATTTACTCCAGAAAATGTAGTGGACATACAACGTACAATTGGTGCCGATATCATTATGGCTTTCGACGAATGTACGCCGGGAACTGCCGATTATCCTTACGCAAAAAAATCAATGGAGCTTACTCACAGATGGTTAGGACGTGGGTTAAAGCATTTCGACGAAACAGAACCAAAGTACGGATATTCTCAAACATATTTTCCAATTGTACAAGGCTGCGTTTATCCCGATTTACGTCGGCAATCAGCAGAGTTTATTGCATCTCAAAATCGTGAAGGAAATGCGATTGGTGGTTTAGCAGTGGGTGAACCAACAGAGAAAATGTACGAAATGATAGAAATTGTGAATGAAATACTTCCGAAAGAAAAACCACGTTATTTAATGGGTGTTGGAACTCCTCAGAATATTTTGGAAGGAATTGAACGCGGAATTGATATGTTCGATTGTGTAATGCCGACTCGTAATGGCCGCAATGGGATGTTATTTACGTCTCAAGGAATTATGAATATGAAAAATGAGAGATGGAAAAATGATTTTTCACCACTCGATGAATATGGAACCTCGTATGTCGACAGTTTTTATTCTAAAGCCTATTTACGACATTTGTTTATTAGTAAAGAATTGTTAGCTATGCAGATAGCCTCAATTCATAATCTGGCATTTTACCTTTGGTTGGTCGGTGAAGCACGAAAGCACATTCAGGCTGGTGACTTTACAATTTGGAAAAAACAAATGGTGGAACAGGTAACAAGAAGACTTTAAAAGATTTGAAGAGTTGATGATTTGAAAGTTTGTTGATTTGAAGATTTGAAGATTTGAAAGTTTTAGGATTTGAAGTTAACTTCGTCTGGAATCCGCCAGCAGGCGGAGACTGGGGTCGGATTTGAAGAATTTGCTGTTTCATAATTAATCTGTGTACTTGTTTACTAAATCCTTGTTTACTATAAAATACTCGTTTACAATACAAAAATGAAATTAGATTATACAAAAATTGGCTTAAAACGAATTGATACTTACTTAATAAAGAAGTTTCTGGGGACCTATTTTTTCTCCATAACCCTTATTTTGAGTATTGCTGTTGTTTTTGATTTAACCGAAAAACTGGATAACTTCTTCGAGCACGATGCCCCACTGAAAGCTATTGTTTTTGATTATTATCTCAATTTTATTCCATTTTATATGAATATGTTCAGTCCCCTGTTCACATTCATTGCTGTTATATTTTTTACATCAAAAATGGCTAATAATACAGAAATTATTGCCATACTATCAAGTGGTGTAAGTTTCAGAAGATTAATGTTGCCCTATTTTTTATCAGCCCTTGTAATTTCATCCATTTCTTTTGTTGTAGGAGGTTTTATAATTCCTCCTGCCAATAAAAATATGCTTAACTTCGAAGATAAATATGTTCGGAAATTTAAAACGGATAATGCTCAGAACGTCCAAATGGAAGTCGAAAAAGGTGTTATAATGTATATCGAGCGATACGAAATTGCAAGTAATACCGGTTATCGTTTTTCTTTAGAAAAATTCAAAGGTAAAACTTTGGTTTCAAGACTTACAGCACAAACTATTTCTTGGGATTCGGCTTATCAATGGAAAATTACCGATTATTTGCAACGTGATTTCAATGGAATGCGCGAAAGTATTTCCAAAGGATTTAGTAAGGATACTACCATAATGGTACAGCCAGAAGAATTTTTTATTACTTCGCAGGAAGCAGCACAAATGAATAATATCCAACTTCGAAAATATTTAATACAACAAAAAAACAGAGGAGTTGGTAATATTCAAGCATTTGAAGACGAGTATTATAAAAGATATTCAATGCCATTGGCAGCATTTATTATGACTTTAATCGGTGTTTCGCTTTCGTCGCGCAAGGTACGAGGTGGAATGGGACTTCACCTCGGTGTAGGATTAGCGTTGAGTTCTATGTACATTTTATTTTCAACCATGTCCACCACTTTTTCTGTAAGTGGAGCTATGTCACCTTTTGCTGCAGTTTGGTTGCCAAATCTACTTTTCTTGTTTATTGGCATTTATTTATATAGAACTGCGCCAAAATAATATTTGAAA
>JBMOHG010000541.1:0-2496 GCA_049317965.1 Paludibacter sp. | reverse complement strand
GAGATTATTGCTCGGATTTATATTTAAAATTTATGGTATAGGTATTTAGACTGTATTCAATAATCTTTGATTACTATGATTACAACTCAATATATTGTGTAAATTTCAAAGACAAATGCAATTTACTGCGCATTATTTGAAAACCCTTTTAAGGGTTTACTGTGAATAACCCCCAATGCAATTGGGGGAATATAGTAATGAAAATAAATCGAACTCCGTAGGAGTTCACCAACACAATCAAAAGATATATTTCTCATCCCAGATTATTCCATGCTCATCGAGCAAAGCCCTGTATTCCTCTTCAAATGTAACGACATGATGGTGCTCCTTTTGATTTTTTATATAATTGATTAACATTTCCTTGTCTTTATTGCTATATGTTGCAGCAAAGTAACCTTCTGCCCACGATTCAAATTTCGGGAAATTTCCTGTTTGTTTTATCCATAGATTTGAGCCAATTTTGATGTCTTTTATTAAATCGGACATACATACCGTAGGATGTAAATCGCATAGTATATGTACATGGTTTTCAACACCATTTATACGATATAAAACTCCCTTGTGAGTTTTAATCACACCCCATAAGTACTTGTATAGCTCTTCGTGATACGCTGTGGGTAAAGTGTTTCTGCGCTCGTATGTGCAAAATACAATGTGGAAAAGAAACTGTCTGTAACTATTCATGGTGATTTTTTTTATTGGTCAACTCCTCTGGAGTTGGTTCAGGTATTTTCATTCATCCCCCAGTTTCACTGGGGGTTATTCATAGTAAACTCTTACAGAGTTTGTTGTGCATGTATCATTAAATTGTGATTATAGAATAACAAACTTATTACATTTAGATTGCCTTTAATTTTATCCTTTCTTCACCGCAATTTTTTCCTCCCAATACACCCACATGGCAAAGATAATTCCGTAGAAAAGATATTTAAACAGGTAAAGGTGAAGTAAATCGAATGATTCAGGATGATTTTTAAAAATTGCAATGATAAATGTAATCCTGAAGATGTTGAAAATATAGACAACAAGTAAACTCAGTGGCACATACCAAAACTTTTTAATCCATGGCCCGCGCGAAAAGGCGAGAATACAAAAGCAAATATATGCTTGTTTCAGACCTGAACAAGCCCAAATAACCTGAATTCGGCTGCCGGTATCATGTTGAATTATATTATCGGAACTTCTTGTAACATTCCACCCAAAAAAGTCTAATAAATTGGCAGAAACAACCGCCACATGTCGGGCCATCCAAATAAATGGTGCTGAAATGTCCCAACTCCAAAGCGTTACGATAGTATTCGATTCATCGCCTAATACATTGTATTTCCACAACACGTTGGACAGCATTAGAATAATAGCAAAACCAATCACTCCACGGTAGGGAGCTAATTTTTCGGGCAACTGTGGAAATTTTATTTTCATGATTCTACTCTTTTTTAAAACTTATTGGTCACACGCGAATATGGAACTTCTTCCATTGCACAAAAATTTTTTTTCAAATACTTGAAATAGCCCGTTATGGCTATCATGGCGGCATTATCGGTAGTAAATGCAAATGGTGGAATATAAATTTTCCATCCATATTTTTCGCTGTGGTCGTGAAATGCCTGTCGAAGTGCAGAGTTAGCTGATACACCACCTGCAACTGCCACTTCGTTAATATTTAAATCCTTAGCGGCTTTTCGAAGTTTATTCATCAAAATATCAATTACCGTAGCTTGAAGCGAAGCACAAATATCATTTAGGTTTTCGGCTACAAAATCAGGATTTTCCTTTATTTTGTCGCGCAATAAATACAGAAATGAGGTTTTAAGTCCACTAAAGCTGTAATTATAATCCGGAATTTGAGGTTTGTTGAATGCGAAAGCTTTCGGGTTTCCTTCCTTGGCCAATCGGTCAACGTGAGGTCCGCCAGGGTAGGGTAGACCCATTACTTTGGCACATTTATCGAATGCTTCACCTGCGGCATCGTCTATGGTTTGTCCAATTACTTCCATATCGTCGTAAGCACGTACCAACACAATTTGTGAATTTCCACCTGAAACCAGTAAACATAAAAAAGGAAATTTAGGTTGAACTTCATCGGGCTTTCCTTCGCTTATAAAATGCGCTAAAACATGTGCCTGTAAGTGATTTACATCCAATAATGGAATATCCAAAGCCTGTGCAAATCCTTTGGCAAAGGATGTTCCAACCAATAGCGAACCCAATAATCCGGGTCCTCGGGTAAAAGCAATTCCACTCAGTTCGGATTTTTCAATGCCGGCTCGTTTCAATGCTTCGTGAACTACAGGAATTATATTGAGTTGATGAGCCCGGGAAGCCAATTCGGGAACTACGCCACCAAAACTGGCATGAACTGCCTGACTGGCAATTACATTTGAAAGCATTACTCCATCACGAATAACCGCTGCTGAGGTGTCATCACAAGATGATTCTATGCCTAATATTATTGTTGGATTCATTATTTATTGGTTATAAACCTAATTTGAAAAT
>JBMOHG010000540.1:0-2497 GCA_049317965.1 Paludibacter sp. | reverse complement strand
TTTCATGAGTTTGATAAGTTCAATATATTCTTGTCCTTGTAATTGATAGTTCATAATTAAATTAAATTTCTGAATTTATAATTTTACACTTTTAGGAACAAATTGTGAAGCATCTCCCCCATTGCTGATAATATCTCTGATAATTGAAGAAGAAAGTGATGTATGCTCGGGTAAGGATAATAAAAAAATAGTTTCAATTTCAGGATATAATTGTTTATTAATTTGTCCTACACTTCTTTCAAATTCAAAATCTGCAGAAGTACGCAAGCCTCTTAAAATATATTGAGCACCAACACTTTTACAAAAGTCTATGGTTAACCCACTATATTCTGAAACAATAATAGTTGGATAATCTTTAAATCCATCTTTAATCCAATTTATTCTTATTTCGATTGGGAAGAAACTCTTTTTATCTGCGTTTTTACCGATGGCTACAATTATTTGATCAAACATCGGTACAGCTCTTTTAATAATAGATTCATGTCCAATAGTTATAGGATCAAAAGAACCTGGAAAAACTGCTATCTTCATTGTCTGAAATTAGTTATTAGTTATTGTTTATTAAGTTATTTGACAAACTATTCAGTATTCGTATTATTAACGGTTTTTTTGCTTTTTTCAGGCGCTTCGTTAAAAACATAAATCAATCGGAAAGTCAACATACTATTGTATTGATATCTACCCCAAGCATACGGTTTATCTGGTTCAAAAATTCTATAACGTATAGGTAAAACAGAATAGGCATAGCGAAAATTAAATTTTAGTTTCTTCCATATTTTAAAACGAATATCTGCCAACACATTCACATCATCCCTTTTGTAAGGACCAGCTAAAGTAGTTGTTTCAACTTTTAAGCCATGCTCAACTTCTTCGATGCCAACTGTTCGTCCCCACGAAAAACCAGCTCCAAAAGTAAAACCTCCTTTATCTTCATAATGAATTAATACAGGTATATCTAAATAATTTAACCGAATATTATAATAAGGGAGCAAGGTTGTATCATTTACATCGATTGGGCTTTTTCTATACGAGCCTTTTTGGTTTAAAATAGTTTCAATACTTAACGACCAATGTTCATTAAATGGGAAAATACCTCCTACACCAACATTTAAGCCCAACTTATTAAATCCAAAAATTTCATCCCCATCAATTTGAGTAGCGTTCATTCCTAAAATAAGTTCGCCTTTAACTCTTTGCGCTTGGGCTAAATGAGTAAAAGAAAATATTGCTATAAATGTTATTATTATTGATTTAATAATTTGACTCATACTACTAATTATACTTTACAAAAATACTAAATTATTAACGGTAAAATATTGTTTTTATTTCTTCAACGACAATTGAATTCTTTTGCGGTCTTTATCCACTTCTAATACCTTTACTTCTACTTTTTGATTGAGTTTAACTATTTCGTTGGGATCGCGGACAAAGCGGTCGGCCATTTGGCTCAGATGAATTAAGCCATCCTGATGTACGCCTATATCTACAAATGCACCAAATGCTGTAATATTGGTAACAATTCCCGGTAATATCATACCTTCATGCAAATCGTTCATTGAATTTACATTTCTGTCAAACTCAAAATAATCGAACTTAGTACGAGGATCTCTTCCCGGTTTTTCTAATTCCTTTATAATATCGGTGATGGTGGGTAAACCAAAATCGCCACTAACAAAATCCACAGGATGTATCTTATCACGTAGTTCTTTGTTTTCAATCAATTCTTTGATATCAGTTTTTAAAGAAGCTGCCATTTTCTTGACAATATCATAACTTTCGGGGTGAACAGCACTATTGTCCAAAGGATTTTTAGCATCTCTGATTCTTAAAAAACCCGCTGCCTGTTCGTAAGCTTTATCACCAAAACGAGGCACTTTTTTTAAAGCAGCTCTTGAAGCAAACGGACCGTTTTCTTCTCGATAATCTACTATATTTTTTGCCAACGAACTTCCAACTCCCGAAACATGAGAAAGCAATTGTTTGCTGGCTGTGTTTACCTCAACACCTACATTATTTACACAACTTACCACCACATCTTCCAAGCTTTTTTGTAAAGCAGTTTGGTTTACATCGTGCTGGTATTGCCCTACACCAATAGCTTTGGGATCTATTTTTACCAACTCAGCCAAGGGATCGGTTAAGCGTCTGCCAATAGAAACAGCCCCTCTAACGGTAACATCGTAATCGGGAAATTCTTCGCGGGCAACCGATGAAGCTGAATACACCGAAGCACCACTTTCGTTCACCATAATGGCAACTATTTCTTTTGAAAATGGAATCCTGCGGACAAGATTCTCGGTTTCTCTGCCTGCTGTTCCGTTGCCAATGGCAATGGCTTCAATTTTATAGGCACTTACCAAGGCTTGTATTTTGTTGATAGCTTGCTTAACATCGCTCTTAGGCGGATGAGGATAGATGGTTTCGTTGTGCAAGAGTTTCCCTTGTTTATCCAGACAAACTACTTTACAACCTGTTCGGAAACCGGGATCTATTGCCA
>JBMOHG010000539.1:0-2498 GCA_049317965.1 Paludibacter sp. | reverse complement strand
TTACCTGCTGGCCTTTGTTTGTAAAGAATTTGTTTTTGTTTTCTTTCTGTTTTCAGATACTGATTTTTCTGTTTCTTATTTTTCTAAAATTGATAGTTTGTAGTGAACTGTCGAGTCTGCAAAACCGAAACATTTTACTTTTTCAAGTTTTCATTCAGCACTTTAACCAGTTCATAAACCAATGTTACCGGATTTTGCTTGTGATATTGCAGTTCCTGTTTTGCCAAAAATAGTTTCTCTGCTCTGTTTATAGCTTCTTTTTGGTCTGCTCGTGGGTCGTCTTGCAAGCGTTTATAGTTTTCTGTACAGAATTTCCATTTTTTGCCAACTTTCTCGTAATTAATACCCCATAACTTGCTTAATTGTTCAAAATAGAATGTTCTATGATTCTCATTGTCTGTATATTGGTAGTGTAAATAAAACCACAACTCATACGCATCGTTCGAATAAGCTACATTATAGCCCAACTCTTTTGCTTTGGCAATTGAATTGTCAAAGTCGGGAATACAGTTAGCTACATCAAGTTTTATGTCCAAATCAAAAACACACCAAACCTCATCACATTGCTCATTTTGTTGAATTTTTTCCGTGTTTTCAACTAATTGAAGTTTGGATTGTCCCAATGAAAACAGCTTGACTGTCAAGGTCGAAACAAGAAATGACTTGAAATACAATTCTTCGGTTTGTCCTTCGCAAACAATTAGAATTGTCTTATTTGGAACTACTGTTTCAACCTTATATTCGGAAGCGTTTACCTTCTTTAACCAAGGTTTTTGACCTTTTAAATCTGTCTTTTTGATATATGTTTGTTTCTTAGGCATCTTTCTCAGTTTTAAAAAGTTGATTAAAATCGCCTAAAAATGGGATTGCACCATATTTTCCTTTAATATAATCTTTCTCGAAAGAAGCTGAGTTCCTTATGCCTTTAAATTGTACCAATGAGTACAAATGACTTTCACCGTATTTATCTTTTTCTACAAAATCAATTTGGTCACGTCTCAACAAATCTGCCGATAACAAATTGGTATCATGGGTTATAAAGATTAATTGCGCCGAACTATTTCCTTGTGAATTAAATAATTCGACAATTTTTTTTGATATTAATGGGTGTAATCTTGCATCAAATTCATCAATGACCAATGTCTCTCCATTTTCGATTGCTTGAATAAGGAATGAGCTAATTTCAAACATTTTTAATGTGCCTTCCGACTGCGAGGATAAAAATTGTAGGTTCGCTTCTCCAATTTTTTCTTTTTCTGAATTGAACTTATCATGTGTCGAAATAACTAAACCGATTTTATTTCCTTGCTCTAATTTCTTGATTAATTCGGCTGGAGCATCTTTAATCAATTCGTCATTTGCCACTTCAATTATATCCAATGAATTAATCCCTACATCTGCAATTTTCAGAAAATCAGTGATTTTATTCTTGGTTTCTTCATTTTTTAGATTTGTACCGGAAATATTATATAACTGTTTGTCTTGCAAACCACTTAGAACTGTTATTGAAGAAATTGCGTTAGAGATTTGTTTAGATAATTTACCATTCATGGCTGCAACGGCTGATAAAAACAAAGAATTGCTTCTAAATACCTCATTTTCGCCTTCACTGTCATTGTAAATTGATAAAAGTTTATGACCTTCCTCAAAATGAAGCTTACTAATATCGTTTATAGTATTATTCTCTCTTACAAAATAGCAAACTTCTCTTTCGTTTGGCACACCAAACAGCCATTCGCTTTTAATTACTTTGTCGGTAACTTCAAAACCATATCTAAATTGAATTTTATTTATTTCGAATATCAATTGAAAAAAGGAGGGTTCATTGTCAGTATCAACCGATAATTTGAAATTCTCAATCAAGTCAAGTACTTTTTCATCTTTGACAGAATTTTTAATTATCTTAATGAAACTCACAAGTGCTTTTACAATATTGCTTTTACCGCTTGCATTTGCTCCATAAATAGCTTTACTTTTAAGCAACGATTGCTTTTCATTGAGCACAATTATATTATTCTCGGTAAGCTCATTAATTTTTGAAGCAGTCATATTCAAAGATTGGATTTCCTTGAACGACCGATAATTCCCAAAACTAAATTCTTTAATCATAATCTTATCTTTTTATAGTTGTATTTACGATGCAAAGATATAACTAAATTTGATAAAACGCTCTATTAACTTCATTATTTGCGATAAAAATGCAAATTCTATATTTATGTCTGTTGTTTTTGCATCTTAAAACTGGCGGTTTACAATCAAACATACTCCATTATACCAAAACCGCCATAATAAACTTACAGTGCATTGGTTTTGGCTTTATCGGCTTCTTTTTTTCTTAGCCGTAAAGCCAAAACCAATGTACTGTGACCGCTCTGCCTATTATCAAAAAGCTATAAAAGCCACTGCAAGACAACTTTTTAATTTACTCGAACTTGCTGTGGCTTTTATTGTCTTTTTCCATTTCCTTCTTTGTTTTTCCGAAGTTCATCTTCCATCTG
>JBMOHG010000538.1:0-2499 GCA_049317965.1 Paludibacter sp. | reverse complement strand
ATGAATTTAAAAAAATGCTAATCTTTTAAATTACACAGTAATTAAATGATTATCTTTGCAACGAGTTAAAAATAGAAATTATAGTTAATCATTACTTTGTTTTTAATTTTCAGTATTAAATATTTGGATAATCAGGTTCGTTCAAAACTTATTTAAGCATAAATATGAAAACTATAAATGCGATTATTATTTCTATTTTTCTAATTATCAATTCAATATACGCACAAGACACTTTATATATCTTTAAAGCAGGTGCAATAGTTTACAAAAGCGAAATAAGTACAATCGACAGTGTAACATTTGCAATTCCAAAACCTGTAACAGTAAACACAACTTTAGCATATATTTTCGATATAAATTCGTTACCAGAAATAAGACTTGAAATAACAACAGCTGAGTGGAATAATCTTCTCTCCTATTACGATCAAAATCCTGATAACGAAGAATATATAAAAAGCGATTTCACTTTTCTGAAAAATGGAACATCAAATAGTTTAACCAATGTAGGTGTTCGCATTAGGGGCAATACTAGTCGACGACGCCCTGAAGGAACTACTGGTCAGGTACATTCTGCAATAAATACGCCCTGGCATCATGCAAGTTTTGCTCTAAGTTTCAAGAAATTTGTAAAAGGACAGAAAATGGCAGGTGCCGAAAAAATCAATTTAAAATGGTTTAAAGACGATGCATCTTATGTTCGTGAGGTTTATTGTTACGATCTTTTTGAGCGATTTGGCGTGTGGACAGCACCACAGTCAAGCTATTGCCGTCTTACAATTAAAATAAAAGAAGATCCAAATGCAGCTTATTACGGCGTTTATCAAATGGTAGAACCTATTGATAAAGAATATCTTAAAAACCGTCCAGGTAAATTTGCCGACAGTGAAGGAAATCTTTGGAAAGCAAATTGGGGTGCTGATTTAAAAAATTCTGACCCTGGTCAAATGGGAATCGAAAATGTAACTCTCACTTCAACCTACACACCGATTTATGACTTAAAAACTAACGATACGGCTTTAATTGTAGCAAAAACTCAGTTATCAGATTTTATTTACAATTTGAACACTAAAACCGGTGTTGAGTTTAAAACATGGATTTCCGGAAAAATGGATGTTGAATTATTTCTGAAAACTTATGCGGTAAATGTAATGTGTGGAATGTGGGATGACTATTGGGGTAATAAAAACAACTTTTACTTTTATTTTGACTCTAAAGGCAAATTTTACTTTATCCCGTACGATTATGATAATACACTTGGCACATCTGGAATTATGAGCAATTCCGGAACACAGGATGTACTTAAATGGGGAAATAATACTTATCCATTAATGGAAAAAATAATAGCCATACCCGAAAATAAAGCACTTTATATTAGTCACATTAAAAATCTTTGCAATAGTAGCAACGACTTTTTTCATGTCGATAAAAGTATGGCTAGAATAATTAAATGGCAAAATTTTGTAAGTCCTTATATTAATAACGACACAAAAGAAGACACGCAAATTATCGACAAACCAGCTTCTTGGGGAAATTGTAGTTTTTATAGATTACTTGATTCCAATAATAATTATTTCAAAATACGTGCTGCTAATATCCCAAATTGACAATAAAAAAAAATATTCCCTTTAGTTTCTTTCAACAAATGAAAATCAGAATTCCCAAAAATCTTATTTTTGTAATCGGATTGATGACATTAGTCATTATTTCCTATTTTTATTTTTTTCGTATCGATTTAACGAACGACAAACGATATAGCATTTCCAGTCAAAGTAAAAACCTGATGGAAAAAATAAATGAAGAACTTGATATTACGATTTATCTCGACGGAGATTTGAATCCGGGATTTCAGCGATTGAAAAAATCAACTACAGAAATGTTGGAGGAATTATCAATATATGCAAATAAACCAATAAATATACAGTTTGAAAATCCTTCTATTGCATCATCTACCTCCGAAAGAGAGAATAATTACGCCAGACTTCAATTGCTTGGAATGACTCCAACGGCTGTTTACGAACGAGATAAAGAAGGAAAATCAATTCAAAAAGTCATATTTCCGTGGCTACAAATGAGTTATAAAGGCAGAAAAATTTTTATATGTTTACTGAAAAACATCCGTGGAAATTCAGGTGAAGAAAATTTAAATATTTCAATCGAAAATTTGGAATTTGATATAACAGATGGAATACATCAGATAATTAACACCGAAGTGTCCAAAATCGCTTTTATCGAAGGTCATGGCGAACTATCGGAAGCAGAAACTTATGATATTAGCAAATCTCTAAGTCGTTATTTT
This sequence comes from Paludibacter sp., assembly GCA_049317965.1. GTDB lineage: Bacteria > Bacteroidota > Bacteroidia > Bacteroidales > Paludibacteraceae > Paludibacter. The sequence goes on along the minus strand of JBMOHG010000538.1, from coordinate 203 downwards.
CAAGTTGATAGAGGAACTATAGCAACCGATGCTTCAATTCTGGATAATTATAAAGTAATAATTATAGCAAAACCAACATTGCCATTTAGTGAGTCCGACAAATACATTATCGATCAATACATTATGAATGGTGGACGGGTTATTTGGTTTGTTGATGGTGTAAGAATAGCAAAAGAGAATTTATCAAAAAACGGTATTTCTCC
>JBMOHG010000537.1:0-2500 GCA_049317965.1 Paludibacter sp. | reverse complement strand
TACCTGCGATTCTGGCCTTCCGCAAAAGCTACAATTCTTATTATTTTTAGCCATTTTTTAGCCCCCTCAATCCCCCAAAGGGAGAATGTCAGTTAGTTTATGTTGTTATAATTATGCCTCTTTTATTCCCCCATCGGGGGATTTAGGGGCTTTATTTCTTCTTCTCGTTAAATAATATTTTGTCAATCATACCATATTCCAATGCTTCACCTGAAGTCATCCAATAGTCACGGTCTGAATCTTTTTCAATTCTTTCGAATGGATTTTCGGAGTGATCGGCAATTATGGTGTACAATTCTTTTTTTAATTTTTGAATTTCACGTGCGGTAATTTCAATGTCAGATGCCTGACCTTGTGCACCGCCCATTGGTTGATGAATCATTACACGTGAATGTTTTAGTGCTGAGCGTTTGCCTTTTGCACCAGCAACCAATAATACTGCACCCATCGAAGCTGCCATTCCTGTACAAATTGTAGCCACATCGGAACTGATAAACTGCATGGTATCATAAATTCCCAATCCGGCATATACCGAACCACCCGGGGTATTCAAATATATTGAAATATCTTTCCCTGGGTCTGAAGAATCGAGGTAGAGTAATTGTGCCTGAATCACGTTGGCAGTATAATCATCGACCTGAGTACCAAGAAAAATAATACGATCCATCATTAAGCGTGAAAAAACATCCATTTGTGTAACATTCAGCTGACGCTCCTCGAGAATAGATGGTGAAATATAATTACTGGTAATGTCGGCATATTTATCCAGTGCCAATCCGTTCATACGGAGATGTTTGGTAGCGAAATCGCGAAAATCGTTGTTGTTCATATTGAATAAGTTTGTAAAGTTTATTGATTGAAAGTTTGTAGAGTTTTTAATCGAAAAAGGCTTTTAACCTTGTCCAAAAAAAGAAACAAAGATATAACTATTTTGTTTGATTTTTTAGTAGTTAAAAGCCTTTTTCCGAAAAATCGGAATCTTATTCGGCAAAAGGATAAAAAAACGTTTATTTTGCTTCAAACATTTTGTTGAAATCTTCAACTGAAACTTGTTTGTTTTCTATTTTTACAGCGCTTTTTACAACCGAGAACACTTTTTCTTCAGCTACTTTATCCACTATATTTTTAAGTGTTTCCTCTTTCTTGAGCATGTCTTTAGCATAATTGGCTATAATCTCATCATCCATTCCAATCATTCCATATTGAGCAAATTGAGCCTTGGCCATTTTTTTTGCATACTCTTCTACATCTTCCTTTTCAACTTTAATATCGTTTGATTTTACCAATTTGTCTTTTACAAGATGCCATGTTAAATCCGCAATCATTTTTGAATAATCTTCTTCCAGTTTTTCTGCAGTAAGATTTTCATTTGAACTTAACACCCAACGTTTCAAGAATGTATCAGGGAAAGTCAAATTACTAAATTTCGAAATCAACATTTCTTGAGCATCAACACCAAATTTGTATTCGCTGTCAGAAATTAAATTTTCTTGAATGTTTTCTGAAATTTTAGCACGAAACTCTTCAACACTACTTACTGCTCCTTCGCCATAAACTTTATCAAACAAATCCTGATCGATTTCTGATTCGTGGTAACGTGTTATACTTTCAATTTTAAATTGAAAATCAGCATCAATCGTTTTTGCTTGATCTTTTGATATTTTTAATAAAGAACTGATTTCTGATTCTTCAACATACGCCTTAGCCGGGTTGAAAACTATTAAATCACCTTTTTTCGCATTGGCGAAAAGTGCTTTTTGATCAGCATCTTTCATATATGCAATTGTAAGTGTTGCATCCTGAATTTTCAGACCATCCTCGTTTACCTTGCCATTTGCCATTTCGAGCAATTCGCCTTTCAACATGTCTTTTTCTTCAACTTCTTCTTCTTGAATATATTTACCATAGCGACCAGTATATGATTTAACCTGATTGTCAATCATTTCGTCACTTACAGCGATATTGTAAAATATTACTTTATCTTTTTTTGTTAAATCCACTTCAAATTCCGGAGCAATTCCTAAATCGAAAATAAAATCAAAATCTTCTTGTGTGTCGAAATCAATTGTTTGTTGCTCAGTTTCGTTAGGCATTGGTTCGCCAAGAATATTAATTTTGCTTTCGCGAATATAGCTGTACAAATTTTCAGAAACCAATTTGTTGATTTCCTCAGCCAAAATTGCTTTTCCGTACATTTTCTTCACTAAACCCGTTGGCACCATGCCTGGGCGAAAGCCGGGGATATTAGCTTTCTTGCGGTAATCGCGTAAAGTTTTTTCCACTTTTTCGGCATAATCCACTTTTTCAATGCGTAATGTTACAATTGCATTGTTTTGATCGAGGTCTTTTCTGACAATATTCATAAATAATTAATCTAGTAATTTGCTGATATTTATCTTTTTGTAATGGGGTGCAAAGGTACAAAAAAAAGAGTTACTGTGTATAATATATAACAAAAAAATGCTTTTGTTTTGAATATAAGATTATTATAGGTTTAAAA
>JBMOHG010000536.1:0-2504 GCA_049317965.1 Paludibacter sp. | reverse complement strand
TCGTAAATATCATGAAAGAAATCTGCACGTAACGAACCATTATTATTTACCGCATTTCTAACCGCATCGAGATGAGCAAGGATATGATTTTTAAGTTTTGTATCCGGTTCTACATTTTGTAACGAAACAACATGCATCCGCTCGTAAATCTGATCCAACTCTTTGTCTATTACTGCCTTGTAAATCTCCTCTTTATTATTAAAGTAAGTATACAAGGTGCGTCTGCCTTTTTTCGAAGCCTCGGCAATATCATTCATAGTCACCTCTTTTTTGCCATTTTTAGCAAAAAGTTCACGAGCAACTTCTATGAGCATTTTTTTTGTGTTCGACATTTTATTTGGCATATATTCTCGCTTTTTTCAATTATTGCAAAGGTAATAAATTGTTCATTAATATACAATTCATAATTGACTAAATGTAAGTAAACATCTAACAATTAGTTTTTTAATTTAATTATTCCTCTAACGCCCCATACTACAATAATTGCCAAAATAAATCGAGGGGCAATTATCCAACCTGCCGGCACTCCAATTGCTACAAAAAGTAATGTATCTTCAAGTAGTGAATGATTTATTGCGATGTGATAATTAAGCAGATTCGCATTTGCCAATGAGATTTCGTTATTTTCAACTTCTTCAATTAAAACTGCTGAACCATAAGTTAATCCAATTGTTTGAGCTACAAACCATAAAAAAGAACTGTCGGCTGACAATCCGAGTAAACGCATCAGAGGAGCAAATATTTTAGATAAAATATCCAGGATCTTAAACTCTTTCAATATGCTCTGCAAAATCATTAAACCAGTAATAATTAGAGTAATTTTAAGAACCAGCCAACTTGCACCTACTAGCCAACTTGTAAGCATATCAGTAATATTATTAAACACTACAGTCTTTTGCGCTACTAAATTACCACCTATATGGTCAGGGAGTAAAAGATTGAGTAAATATGCTCCAATAAATGATGTGATAATACGAAGTAAAAACATAATTATTGCTGATGAACCAGTTTTCTTTTGAACTGCAGACTCAACAAATAAATTATGAGAAATCAGACACATCAAAGCAAGTATGGTAATTTCTCTCATATCCAACGATAAGGTAGCAATGACCGCTATTGGTGCATAAAGCGTTAAAAATATGCTGGAAATAAATACGATGGCCGATTCGCCGGGTAAGCCAATAAGAGAAAAAGCTGGTTCAAGGATGTTGGCAATTGAAGCAATAATACCCCAATACTGTAGCAAACTCACTGCCAGACTTATCGGAATAATGATTTTCAAAAGCCACAAAATTGTCTTTCCAGCGGTTGGAAATGCTCTTAGTGTACTAGAATATAGTCGATCGAAAGTTTCTTTCATTTTAGCTAACGGTGTTAAAACAAGAAAGGTTGTCTCACGACAACCCAATCTTTAAAATTAACCTTAAATCTAATACCATGAAAAACACAGTGCAAAAGTAAAGCTAATTTTTATGTTATACAACATGTTTATGGGGTTTTTTCTGTGATTTAAGAATATATAACTTAATTATTTTATCTATAAAATATAGGATAAAGAATATCAGCACATTATAAAACCACAAAAAAATTGCATTCTGGGAATTATTCTTAATTCTTAGTTTATATCTTAGACTCAAGTCTATTTTGCTCTGATCCAGGTTTGCGAACGACCAATTAGGCCACCACGATCCAATGAGCCACGAACATTCAAATTATCAGTTTTTGCATCCAATGAAATGTTACATCTATAAACTTTACCATTTTTGGGGTCAAGAATAGTTCCACCGGTTAGTGAAGCTTCTTTTTCTTCCATACCATTGATAATCATCATTCCCAATACAGGTTGATTTTTATTTGCACCTTCACATTCGGTACAAAGTTTTTCGGGATCTTTAAAAAGTTTTTCTATTTTTCCGTAATACTTTCCATTGGTAGCTTTGAAAACCAATACAATAGATTTAGCACTTCCATCTTTATCGTCGATGGTTTTCCATTTTCCAACAATTTTGTTTACCTGACCAATACCCGAAATACTAATCGCAAATAAGAGCACAAATGATAAAAGTAGTTTTTTCATAAAATAAATATTTAAAATTTAGGACAAAGATATTCATTATTTGCACAAACGCATCAATTTTGTGCTAAATATTTATTATTTTATTTTGAGATATTCAATTTCGCTGCACTATAAATTTTCCTACTTTTCGCGTTGTACCGGAGTAAGCCACCAAAATGTACATGCCGCTGCTGAGTTCAGAAATAGGTAAAGTTCCTTGTGCAGATAATTTTCCGGTTTTGAGGGCAATTCCACTCAATGATTGAATGTAATAGGTTGTTTCGGCGGGTTTATTGATTTTTACATGAAGTAATGACGTAGAAACGCTGTAATAAACTTCCAATGCAATTTCTGCTTCGGGCAAAGTACCATCCACCGACCAGGCCTCACTGGTATATTTTCCCCAAACAAATTCAGCTAATTCGGGATGATCAATATATGGATTTCG
>JBMOHG010000535.1:0-2507 GCA_049317965.1 Paludibacter sp. | reverse complement strand
TATTCATAGTAAATACATTTATAAAAAAAACTGTCTAGGAAATGGAATAAACATATTTTTGTTTTTGACGAGAGCCAAATAACTCCATTTTATTTCTCACATTTTTTTATTGACAAAATTATCAAAAACAAGTATAAACTTAATGCAAAAACAAGAAAAGTTTGCACAGATTTTATAATATCTATGCAAACTTAAATATTTTGTAGTAACAAGCACTACAGTCCATAAATTATTTACTACTTCAATTTACTACAAATGTGCAGCGAATGCACTGGGAGATACCCCTTCCAAATCTTTAAAAACTTTGGAGAAAGTATTACGGTTAGTAAATCCCGACAAAAGCGCAATGGCTTCTAAGGTAATCAACGATGTCTTTTGATTTGTAATCAACTTTTTAGCATGTTCTATTCTATATATATTGCGATAGTCGCTGAACGTTATTTCCATATAACCGGAGAAAAAGTAGGCTAGATGATGTGTGGGAATATTTAGTAGAACGGAAAGCTGAGGGAGATTTAATTCTTTTTGAAGGTAAAGCTGATGTTTACTCATACATTCATCTATTTTTTCGTTTATAAAATGCATATACTCTTCTTCGTAAACGTAACTTTTCTTTTGAACCGATTCACTCACTTGATTGTTAAGTTCATTCAAATTATTTTTAAATGAAGTAGCAGATAAATCGGGTAATCCATACAATATTCTTGGAAACAAAATAGGTGAAATAATAAGACCAATTAACCCAAAAGAGGATAGAGAATTTAGCACCTCCTCCGAAATAATTAGTACTCTACCTGCCACTTTGAAGTTCTCAAACAAAAAGAATATATGGCTCACTGTAATCAAAAACTGAAAACAAAGAAAGGTTATCAACCATCTTATCACCATACGGTTACCCAATGGGCTTTCATTAGATTTTATAGTTTTTGAATAACGGTAGAGTTCAACACATGAAGCAATGGCATATCCAAAAACCAATAACGGTCTACTCAGAAAAACACCTCCAGTAGTTAATAAATCGGACAGTACAGTGAAATGATACTCACTCAAAAATCTGGGGTCAGCAACTATGGATTTAGCAATCTCTACTTTAAAAGCGTAAGTGCTAAATATATAAGGCAATGCACAAATCAGATAGATAAGCATTGGTACCAAATGCCATAAATCTTTAAGCTTTAATTGGGCATTATCGTTAATTACACTGTGTACATATTTGTACGAAAGTGGTCCTATGATATAGAATATAAAGGTGATATTGGTACAAATCATACTCACCCAAAATACCGATTTAGAGCTTGAAAATATATAAGAACTTATTCCATAAATACACACAAGAATAAAGTAAATACCTAAGTAAATACTCGATGAATAATTTCTTACGTTGAAATACATCAATGTCAATGACAAAAAAACTCCAAATAAAGAGATATAGAGCAGCATATTAAATTGTTATATTTTTATTAATTTTATTAGCCTAACCCACATCCTCCACCGCAAGCGCAGGTCTATGCCCGGTGCTATAAAATAAAGTTTAGTTTTGACACGGGTCAAAGACCCGCGCCAGCAAGGGACCTAAGACTATACGAAGTTAAAAGTATTACCGGTTGGCAATTAGTGTTTTTAGATAATTTTCAGGAGTAAAAACACCCAATGAACTGTTTTTAAAATCTTTAATATTTCGAGTTATAATTAAATCAATTTCTCCAGATATTTCGGCAGAAAAGTTTTGTAGAGCATCCTCGAAGTCTTTAAAACTTGAGTTTAAAGCTTTAAAAATTATTGTTTTGTCTGTTGTCAAAACTTCGGTTATAGATGTAAGTTGTACTAATTTATCGATGACTTTTTCGTGAGTAGCTGTTTGTCTAAGTAAATAATATACGTTACTAATAATAACAGAAGTTAGGAATCCAGTTATTTCATTAGATTCACATAAAGATAAAATTTGAGCTGCATTATCAGAAAATGGTTTTCGGTCAAAAAAGAAGTCCAGAATTACATCTGTATCAATTAGTACTTTTTGCATTGCTCGTATATTTTTCAGTTAAACTTTTAGATAGTTTTTTCTTGTAATCAAAATCTTGAGGTGCTTTGAAAGATCCCTTAAGTGATTTTACAATAGGCGTCAGTTCAATGTTTTCTGCACTATCATCTCTCGTAATAGCTTTTAGATAATTTTCAATGATGTCTGACAAACTTCGTCCCTTATTGTTAGCATATTTCTTTGCTTTTTCAATAATTGTTTGTTCAATTGTAAGTGTTAGTTTTGTATTCATGTGAGTTTTATTATTAAATTGTATTACACGTGCAAATATAATAGTTTATATACGTGTATGCAAATTTTCAGTGTTAAATGTGCGTCATCTTTTACCCGGGACTCGAAAAAAATGCTGAGATTATTTTCTCTGTACAATACAGTGCAGCTTCACTCGAAAGCGTAACCAAGGGAAATTCACAAGCCTATTATTATGGTGCTTATCTGGGTGGTGCCGATGGTGCAGTTAACGATG
>JBMOHG010000534.1:0-2507 GCA_049317965.1 Paludibacter sp. | reverse complement strand
TTTCCAAACCAATGCGAAATATAACCGTGGTTATTTGCATTATGTAGACCCAACTTATTTAGATTCGAAGGGAAAACTGGACAATACTTATTTGCAACAAGAGTATTATTTATCCTTATCAGCACTTTATAGAGCAACAGAAAATTTTTCTATGTCTTTGGCTACCGATGGAGCATCAAGTTCACTTTTAACCAATTTAAACAGCGTTTCGGTACCTACACGCTTGTCATGGCTTTCTTCATTGGCAGCTAAATATGTTACAAATCAATTTCTGGCAACTGCAAGTTTTTTATTTACAGCTACATCCGAAACAGTTGAAAAAAACACTCCGTCTGATAACCACACGCAATTATCACCTTATATAAGTCTTTCTGTAAAGCCATTTTCAAATCATGATTTTAGATTACGTGCATTTTACAAAAATATATTTCGCTTACCTTCTTTCAACGATTTGTATTATTCCGGCGTCGGAAACAGGGATTTAAAACCTGAAAAAACTAATCAATATAATTTGGGTATAACTTACGCCAAAGATTTTGGAAAATACCTTCCTATTCTTTCTCTTACATTGGATGCCTATCATAACGACTTGATTGATAAAATTGTAGCCTATCCTACCAGTTTTTTCTGGACAATTATGAACAAAGGAAAAGTAGCAATTGATGGATTGGATTTAACAGCTGAAACAACACTTAAACCTTGGGAAAAAATTGGGATATTGCTCGGTACAACATATACTTATCAGCGTGCATTGAATGTTACAAACTCTTCCGACGGGGATTACCTACATCAATTGCCATACACTCCACGTATTTCAGGTTCAGGAAAAATAGGTTTAGAAACACCTTGGATAAACTGTTCATATGCAATTATTTGGTCGGGGCATCGATATGCAGTAAATCAGAATTATGCTGAAAATCGCTTACCGGGTTATGCCGACCATAGTATTTCTATTTCAAAAACGATTCAAACTAAACACTATTCAATTACCGGCAATGTAGAAATGATGAATTTGTTAAACGAAAACTACGCCATCGTCAAATGGTTTCCAATGCCGGGGCGGTCGTTTAGAGCTACATTCTCGTTGAAATTCTGATGAAAAATGCCGGTTAAGTTTCCCCAACCGGCATTAAATACGATATTTTATGACTTTCTTATTTTGACTTTTCGATTTCTTTTTTTGCTACTAAGTCCGAAAAACTTTTGGCTGCATTTGTAAATTCTGAAGGTACAAGTACAATGGTAGTAGTATTATTGTCAATGCCAATTTCCGATAGCATTTGCATCCGTCTCAATTCTAACGCAATAGGGCTTCCTTCCATTACAGTTGCTCCTTGTGTCAACTTTATAGATGCTTCGAGTTCAGCCTCTGCCTTTACAATTCGAGCGCGTTTCTCACGAATAGCTTCCGCTTCACGAGCCATTGCACGTTGCATTGCTTCTGGAATTTCCACATCTTTCATTTCCACCATTTCAATTTTTATGCCCCAGGGTTCAGTAATTGAGTCAACATTTTTTTGCAATGTAGCATTAATTTGTTCACGTTCACGAAGTACTTCATCCAGCGAATGTTGACCAATAATATTACGCAAAGCGGTTACAGAGAACTGATAAACTGCTTTGTAATAATCAGCTACCTGAATAATCGCACTTTCGGGATTTGTAATTCTGAACCAAAGCACAGCATTTACTTTTATGGTTACACTGTCCTTTGTAATGGTTTCCTGTTGTTCTAAATCGACGGTTTTAGTTCGAATATCAACACGTTGCTGAGCATCGATAAGTGGAATAATCCAATACAAACCAGGACCTTTGATAGATTGAAAACGACCAAGACGAAAAATAATGGAGCGTTGGTACTCCTGCGCAATACGAAAACCGGAAAGAATAATTGCGACAATTACACCGAGAATAGTTAGAAGTAGCATAATGAATAATGTTAAACCGTGAGTAAATTGGAAGTTGTTAATAATGGGTCAAATGTACGAAATATTATTTACTTAATTAGCTCATAATAGCAAAAAGTGGGATAAATTTTTAGTGTACAATTTAGAAAATTCATATTGAGTAGTAACCAATTATTTCTCAGCTTTTAGTCAAGGAAAATGTACTTAAAAGTTTAGTCGCTTGCATTACCCAAGCTTTTTTGTAAATTTGCAAAATAATAGACAAGATTCAATACTAATAACAAAGACCGAGACAGTCAACTAAATAAATTTCAACAGATTAATTAGCATTTCGTTATACTAAAACTTCCTAAAACCTAGAAATAACTATGGAATTGCAAATAATTCAAAACAAAATTTACGAAATTCGTGGGCAGCGTGTCATGTTGGACTTTGATTTAGCAAAAATGTATGAGGTCGAAACCCGCGTATTGAACCAGTCTGTAAAGAGGAATATTGAACGTTTTCCTAAAGATTTTATGTTTCAGTTGACTGAAAATGAGTGGAATATTATGTCGTCACAATTTGTGATGACATCAAAACGTCCAAAATCAGCTCTAC
>JBMOHG010000533.1:0-2511 GCA_049317965.1 Paludibacter sp. | reverse complement strand
TGGAGTACAAGTTCAAGTCCTACCATTACTAACAGCAAAACTACCGATGGTATAGGCACAGGTACATTTACAAGTTCTCTAACAGGATTAACAGCCGGAACTACTTATTATTTAAGAGCTTATGCTACCAATAGTGCAGGTACAGGGTATGGTAATGAGCAGGTGTTTACCACTTTCATTGTAAACATTTCCACCTCACTTATACCAGCTGGCACTTTTATCATGGGTAGCCCGATAACAGAAGTAGGTCGTAGTACTGACGAAACTCAGTATTCTGTAACACTTAGTGCCTTTCGCATGAGTAAGTACGAGATAACCAACGCGCAGTATGCTGCCTTTCTTAATGCCAAAAGCATAGGCAGCAACGGCATTTGGTCTACAGCTCCAACATATCCAACTCAGACTTTGATTTACTCCAGTGGGACTAGCTACGACTGGGGGTTGAAGTACAGTGGCACACAATGGGTACCTGTGGCAGGTTACGAAAATGCCCCGGTAATCAATGTATGCTGGTATGGTGCAGCGGAGTTTGCTACCTACGTTGGTGGCAGTTTGCCTACTGAAGCACAATGGGAATATGCCTGTCGCGGAGGCACTACAACTCCTTTTAACACTGGTGATTTTCTGACCAACCTTCAAGCTAATTACAATTGGGTATCTCCATATAATGGTGGAACTAATACTGTAACCACCTACCCGGGCAAAACGCTTCCCGTGGGTACTTATGCGCCCAATGGGTACGGCTTGTACGATATGCACGGCAACGTGTGGGAATGGTGCGCCGACTGGTACGATACTTATCCCACTAGTGATCAGACAAATCCTATAGGTGCTTCTACTGGCTTATACAGGGTTATTCGTGGAGGTCGTTGGTTTAACTACGCTAAAGATTGTCGCTCTGCTTATCGCTATAAAAACTACCCGTACACTGACTACAATAGTATTGGCTTTAGGGTGGTCTTCGTTCCATAGTTCAGTGTTCGATGGCTGTGAGTTAAAAAGTATATGTTTTAAATTAATACCGCTTTTGGCAGCCATTTTTTTTCGGGATTATAGAATTATGAATTTGTAAAAAAATACCATTATAGGGACTTGAGACTTCCCAGTCGCTTCAAAATATGACTAATGCGGTTAGAATACCGCTCGTCCTTTGTATATGAAGCGAGTTAAAGGTTTTCCATGATTTCTACGTATATGGTCGTTATTTTGGAATTTTGTTGGGAAAAAATTTCCGAATCAAGCTTTTAGTCACAGCTTCAGTCCAAGTGAAGTTGTGAGTTGGAAGCAAATAAATTCCTCCCTAGTATTGCTTATTTCAAAAGATTGAGTGTTATCTACATTATACTGAGTGAAATTACTCAACATATTGAGTAAAATATGTTAATATGATATAACATTTAGATATTTAGTGACTTACAAGCATAATTAAAAAGCATTGAAACATTTATAAAATAATAATTTCGAAGTTGATTTTGTAATTGTACGACTAGGAAAAGCTAAAGCCATTGAAGTGAAAAGTGGAAGACGAGGTGAAAATAAAGGAATGAGCGTGTTTGCAATGAAGTTTAAACCGTATAAAGTATTATTAGTTGGAACGGGTGGAATTAGTATAGAGGATTTTTTAAGAATAAATCCTATTGAATTATTTTAAAATCTTCAAAATCTAAAATTATAACCGAAATTCATTTCCATTAATTCGTAACTCAATTTTTTCCATTATTAATTTCTTATCGTATCTTTGTGCTCAATTCAAACAAACCAATAAAATAAACTCACTCTTTTACCGTTAAAAAGAGGTTTTTAAATACAATTATTTTTTCCTTACTTCCTTTTCATGAACAACAAACTAATTTATATCCTTTGTTTTCTGTTTTTTTCGTTGGGCATGTCGGCACAAAGCAAAGTGCGCATTTATGGTTACGTAATTGATACCAATAACAGGGGAATTGAACTGGCAAATGTTTACTTTCAAAACACTTCAATAGGAACAACTACCAATCAAAATGGTTATTATGAGTTGATTGCAGATGTAAAAGACTCGGCAACCATTATCTATTCGCTGTTGGGATATAAAACCATCAAGCATACCATTCATCCGCATCAAAAAGTAATTCATATTTCGGTTGAATTGCCCTCGGCAAATAAAGAAATTGCAGGTGTTGATATTATTGGGCAACGCCGGCAGACTTCAACCCTCGATATGTTGGATGCCACAAAATACAGATTGATGCCGAATGCCGCAGGCGGAATTGAGTCGCTGCTAATCACTTTTGCAGGTGTAAGTTCCAATAACGAATTAAGTTCGCAATACAATGTGCGAGGTGGAAATTTCGATGAAAATATTGTATATGTAAATGGTATTGAGGTATATCGCCCATTGTTAGTACGTGCTGGTCAGCAAGAAGGATTGAGTTTTATCAATCCCGATATGGTGAAGAATGTAGCTTTTTCGTCGGGAGGTTTCGATGCCAAATATGGCGATAAAATGTCGTCGGTGTTGGATATTAATTA
>JBMOHG010000532.1:0-2511 GCA_049317965.1 Paludibacter sp. | reverse complement strand
CTAACACAGTAACAATTGTGTAAAATACAACAGTGCTAAGAATAGGGTCTAATCCAATAAGGTACTTTTTGAGGAATTGGATTACTGCAAAAATAATGAGTAAATGGTACATGTAAATACCGTAGGAAATTTCGCCCAGATAAGATAGAAATTTATTTCTGAACTTAAATATGTTATTATCTATCAGCGAAACACCAATGATTAAATATAAAAATAAAAAATCGACAATTAAACCCGAAACAACTGGTGTGTTAAATATTGCAAGCCATATAGAATTATTGATATTGGTTTGGAATATAAGGAAAACAATCAAAACAGCATAAATTACTATTTGTATGGGTTTTTTATACAATATCATATTTGATAATGATTTCTTTCTGTGGAATATAAAGTATGCTCCCAAGCCACCAATGGACATTGCTTCAAATCTGAAAGTATTAACAACATAAACAAATAGTGGCTCTTTAATCCACACTTCGGCCATTATCATTAATACTACTTTAATTGCAATAATTGATAGTAAAATTGTAAGTATCATTTTCTTACCAATTTTAAAAAGTGGTGCCCAAATTAAATAAAAAACCTCTTCGATACCTATCGACCACAAAGGTTCGAGCAAGTGATGACCAAAGAAAAATGTAACTAATCCCGGAAGGAAAAATACATAATAAAACCACGTTTGCCCAAGATTATAAGGCATCTCGTAATTGATATGAAGCATACTGAACACTTGTGGAACCAATAAAGTACCAATGATGACCAATAAAAAATAGAGTGGCCAAATTCGCAGCATTCTTTTAATGTAAAAATGTTTGATACTGATTGTTCCGGTTTTATTACTTTCTTTCAAAAGCAAATAGGTAATTAGAAAACCACTCAAAACGAAGAAGAAAGTTACTGCATTTCCTCCATTTCTGAATAATCCTAACCATTCTAAATTAAATAGATCATTCTTCTTTCTGATGGTTTCGGTATGGTGCATCACCACCATAAATGCTGCAAAAAAGCGCAAGGAATTAAGTCCTTCGAAAAAAGAAATATTTTTGTATTTGTACATCTTATGTCTAATATATATAGTCTTATTTTTTAATTATCCCCTCAGAACCTATAGCTGAAGGAATAAGTTCGAAAATTTTATCTGGTTTTAAGTCTTTTTCGTCACGATGTGAAATATAAAGAATTGCAATTTTTTTCTCACGGGAAATAGCATTTATCATTTCAATAAAAAGTTGACTGTTTTCATCATCAAGTTCTATTGTTGGTTCGTCAAGAATCAGTAATGGCGGGTGTTTTACCATTGCTCTTACTACCATCACCATTCGTTGTTGACCTAGTGACAATTGTTGAAAAGTTTTATTAGTGTATCCATTACCTAACATTTCAATCCAACTTTTGGCAATATTTTTTTGTAAATCGGTTGGTTTTGTATAAAGACCCACCGAATCCACAAAACCAGAAATTATCATGTTTTCAACAGTATCAACATGTTTAAATTGCTCTATCATAGAAGGTGTGAAATATCCAATCTGTTTCTTAATATCCCATATTGACTCACCTGAACCCTTCCTTTTGCCAAACAATATCATGTCCTGACCATATCCACGTGGATTATCGCCTGTTATTATCGACATCAACGTACTTTTTCCTGACCCATTTGGACCCACTAGTTGCCAGAATTCACCGGTTTTGATTGTCCAGTTGATATTATTCAATACCTTTTTTTCGCCATAATGTACCGAAACATTATTTAGTTTTACAAGAGGATCAATATCTATTTGGTTGTCAATGTATACTTTAGGTAGTTTTAAACCAATCGGCAATTTTATCAGTTCTTTATTTTGATTTTTAAAAACCTCTGTAGTTAATTCTTTAATAATTAAATTGTTTTCATCTATCAAAAGTACATTATCAATACTGGCTAACAAATCATTTCTTCTAAAAAACAATTGGATTAAAATGGTAGTTTTAGCCAATTGATTCAATGCTGTGGTGATAAATTGTTTTGTATCTTTATCAATGTTACTGTAAACATCATCAAGTATCATGTATTGAGGGTTTTGCGAAATGAGGTAGGAGAGAAGTGCCTTTTTTTGTTGACCACTTGACATGGTATTTAAACTTGCATTCTCTTCTGTTCGCACTACATAATGATCATGATTAATTTCATCATCAATAAGCCGGTTTATGGTAATAGATGAATGTAAAGCACCTTTTAAAGAGTTTAAATCGAGGTATTCTTGCAAAAAAATGTTTTCCATTATTTGCTCAAGAATTAAATTCTTATTCGATTTGTTTGATAAATAAAGCCCTATGCCGGTAGTTGTCATTTCTTTTTCTTCTTTGCTACGGCCTTTTCAGTATTTTCAAAAACCCGGTATTTCACTATTTTGGTTACAAGTTGGAGTGGTATTGGCTTATTTATTGGAAATTGAATTGTTCCTTTTGACGTTTTTAAACCGACAATTTCATCCTTAAAAATATCAATACATGCAGCACCCGGGTAAAATCCAA
>JBMOHG010000531.1:0-2526 GCA_049317965.1 Paludibacter sp. | reverse complement strand
AAAATAGTAATCGGCATAACACAATGCGCTGTCAATTTCGTATTTTTTTGGCATATTCCCCACATTGTGCATCAACAGAAATCCGCCATTAGTTCCAACTCTGGCTAAATAAGCAGGTGAAGCCAAGTTCCTCAATATCGTTTCGGCAGCATTTTTATAGGTTTCGGAATCTTGTTTTCCAACATAACCGCTCAGTTCAATCAATGCCGATGCAATAATAGCAGCAGACGAGGCATCGCGTGGCTCATTGGGTATTTTGGGAGCGTTAAAATCCCAATAGGGAATTTTATCTTTCGGTAAATTTGGATGATTCAGAATAAATTTTGCAATATTATTAGCCTGCGTCAAATAACGTTTGTCCTTCGTTTCGCGATAACAAACTGTGAAACCGTACAATCCCCAAGCTTGCCCGCGCGCCCAAGCCGATTCATTCGCACATCCCTGATTGGTGACTTTTTTGATTATATGTCCATCTGTCAAATCATAATCTATCAAATGATAGCTGCTGTAATCTTTACGAAAATGGTTTTTAATGGTCGAATTGGCGTGATTTACAGCTACTTCCCTATACTTTGAGTCTTTGGATAATTTACTTGCCCAAAACAACATTTCCAGATTCATCATGTTGTCGATAATCACCGGACAATTGTAAAATTCGCTTTTATCCCACGATTGAATAGACTTGATTTTTGGTCGGTAACGGGTTATCAATGAATTACTTGAAGTGAGCAAAATTTCAGGATAGGTTTTATCGTCTGTTAAGCGATATCCATTTCCAAAACTGCAATACAACATGAAACCTACATCGTGATTATTGGTAGTAAATTTCTCTGATTCAATGCGTTTGCTGAATTTTCGGGCGTAATTTAGCATCGTGCTGTCTTTGCTGTATTCGTAAAGGTACCACAGTGAACCCGGGAAAAAGCCGCTTGTCCACCAACTGATATCCGATGTTACAAGATTTCCGTTTCCATCAGTGGAGCGAGGAACACGACCTTGTAAATTATACACCTGCTCAGCAAGTGGTTTGTACTGTTTTTGTGCAAAGTTAAAAACGTCATCAATTAGCACTTTCATACTTTTCGCTTTTTCGGCACTAAATGTTATTTGAACGCAAAAAGCAAATAAAACAGTGAGATAAATGCTTCTATATCTTTTCGATAACATACGAATAGGTTTGCGGTTTATTAAGTATGTAAATTAGTTTTTCAATTTCGATTATTCTTGCTTTCAACTTCGGCTCATTGTCAATTTCTTTCAAATACGTTTGGGCAGTCATAATATAATAGCCTGAATTTGCTTCAGGATTGTTTTTTTGCAACTTCATTTCTTCAATAAACCTTTTTAAATAAGCTTTTGCAGAATCGGGACTGTTGTCTTTCAGTTTTGAAAACTGCTTAATTTCTATTCTTCGCAACGTTCTGATAATGTTTTCTTTTGAAAAACGTTCTTCACACAATTTGGCTATACTATCGGAAATGACATATTGAGGCGTTTTGGTATTAATTGCCAAATTAATGCCTTTGCCAAAATCTAAATTTGAATATGTTCCAACTTCTATAGCATTAATTTTGAGTGTGTAATTTCCAATTTTCAAATCATCAATTTTGAGTATTTGTTGGTTCAAACTATCAATTATCGGGACTAAATCGTAAGCTTCATTTGCCGCTTCAATTTTTGGAAAAGGAAAAGCCAACTCTTTGTTGTTAAATGAAAGTTTATTGGATTTGAAAGTCAACTTTGAAACTTCGCAATTTTCCTGTATTTGAGTTTTCTTGTTTTTTACATCAATGGCCAAATTCCAAACCTGTTTTGGGGCTTTGGTCTGAGTCAGAAAGAGGTAAGCCATTACCAAATGCCCTGCAGCTTGCGGGTGAATTCTATCTTTTCCTATCAGTGTGAAATTGGGATTTGCTTGCTGCATTCGGCTATTGAGGTCAAACATCGGTTTCCAAAAATCAACCACCGTGGCATTGTATTCTTTGCCAAGGTTTATTACAAAGTCCCTACATTCACCCAATGCAGCATTTACTCCTTTCAGGTTTTCTACCGCAATGGCTTCAGATTCGTCGTAAATAGTAGGTGTGAAGAAAATGGTTTTCAACTTGTGACTACGATACGAATCGGCAATTCTGATAACATTCTTTTTGTAGTTTTCAATGGCTTTCTTCTTAAGACTGTCGGCATTTGCCACCGGTTTTTTGATTGAATACAAATTTCTATTCACATCATTCATTCCGGCACTCAAAGTAGCCACAGTGGCATTATTCTCATAAATATCCTTCTGTAACCTGCCGTACATTCCAGAAGCCACGTCGCCCGAAATGCCACAGTTGATAAACTTAAGATTCATTTCCGGAAAACGCGTGGCATAATACAGGTAAATGTATGAGTGATAACGGCCACCATGGGTGATACTGTTACCCATAAAGCAAACTACATCGTTGTTCTTAAAAAGCGGTTGTGCAAAAATACTGGTACAAATTAAAGCTACCGAAATCAGGAAAATAATTCTTTTCATATTAT
>JBMOHG010000530.1:0-2540 GCA_049317965.1 Paludibacter sp. | reverse complement strand
ATTGGCAAAAAAGTACCTGGCATCTCAAATATAATTACTCATAAGTAAATGGAACAATTGTGCCATTTAAAATCTTTAATAGAACGCGGATATACACGGATTAAGCTGATTTACACGGATTTTCATATTCAATAGCAGATTTAATACGGATTTAAAATCCCGACAAGTCGGATTGATTATAAGCAAAAAATCATTCCGACTTGTCGGAATTCTTATCCGTTTTTTTTATCCGCTAAATCAGCGTAAATCAGCGTTCTATTCTTATTCAGAATGTAATAAAACTCAAATATATTTTTTTAATCACATAATATCAACCATATTTTAGAATTGAGCCAATGACAATAAGAATAAATATTACAGCATATTTTTTTACCTTATTTCTACTGTTAATTACTTCAGAAGTATGGTGTGAAAGCAGCTACTCAATTATCGACAAAACAGTAAAATTCGGGATGCGGGAAGCTGAAAACCGAAAAATAAATGCTGTAATTGTTCATTCTACTTTCAATAATTCGGGCGGTGAAAAGTACGATATCGATTTAATTATCAAACAGTTTTCGCGGTATGGAGTTAGTTCGCATTATGTTATCGGGCGAGAAGGAAATATATATTACCTGGTAAACGAGAAAAACGTATCCTTTCATGCCGGAAAAAGCAAATTGCCAAACGGACAAACCAATCTGAATTCCAGCACAATAGGAATTGAACTTATGACTTCGTTCGACGAATCGCCCACCGAACAACAAATTGTTTCATTGACTTTATTGGTGAATGACATAAAAAAGCGCTACAATATCCAGTATATTCTCAGACATTCGGATATTGCACCCGACCGAAAAACCGATCCATGGAATATGAACTGGGATGAGTTTATGAAAAGATTAAATCCGTAAAAGATTATTATATAAATCTGTATTTCTGTTTTCTGAATATACTGATTGGAAAGTAAATTGGTAGAAGAATATGCTGCCCCACCGGATTTCTCCCTCATTTCTTATTCTAATGTTAGACGTTGCGTTGTTGGGAACCATCGGTCATCGTAGATAATTATTTTGCAAGAAATTAATGATTATATATCCGTTGGGTCATGATATCGGGGTTGCCATCGGGCATAAATAACTTAATGATGTAGGGTTTAGCTGCAGTTCTGTTTATTAAGTAGTTTGTTTTAAGTTATTTGACTATTAAATTATAAAACAGAAACAAATACTATTTTTCTGGTCTAAAAACATTTTGAGTTTCTAAATTAGGGAATTTAACTCCATATATATCAATAAATTTTAGAATTGTTATTGCAATGGAATAAAACAATACTTCAATCTCCTTTGAATAAATCACATCAAAACCTTCATGAACAACCTTATTCCTTAATTTGATAGCACTTTCACATCTTTCAATTTGTACTTCGCTGCATAAATTTCTATGAATGCATAAACTTAGAAATTGATAGTTTAGTGGTTGTTCTGAGAATTTTTTAAAATACTTCTCATATTTGCCATTCTTATCAAATTGTTTTTTTCTATTATACTCATCTATTGCAAATTCTACAGCAGTAACAATCTGAATAAATGACTCATTATAATTTTTGCTTCTAAAACTTGAAAATGCTTTTTGAACATATTTAAGAGTAGAAGAATGACCAGTATTTTTTTCGAAATTCTTTTTGATAGAAAGCCAATCGGTTAGATTTAGAAATTGTGAATAATCTGAATTTAATTCTATTGTTACACCGTGACAATAAACTGTTAATGGCCCAGCAACAAATGGCTTCCATTCATTATTATATTTATTGAAAATTCTTATGTTTAATTCTTTGCAGACAATCCCTGTAGGTTTATTTCTTGAATCCCATTTGTCAATATAATTAAGCCAATATTGTCCATAACTAAATTTCAAAATATCAACCAGTTTATTTACGGAACAGACTATTGTTTTAATTAGCTTTTTTGAAATTTTTTCGTAATCATAATCACTAATTTTTGAATTAAAAAAAGATTCAATAATTGAATCATCAGTATTGAATAATTCAACTTCACCAAACAATAATCCAGCATCCACAAAACCCTGTCTTTGAATAAATCTATCATTAATCAGTTCATCATTTTTCAATTCATCAATATCATATTGTATAAATCTGTCATGCACCTTTAACCTACGTTCAAACCATAAAGAGACCTCACACTCTTCATTTCTTTTTGATAATGCATGCTCTTTACCATTTGGCATTGATTCATAGAATAATGGACCACAAATTTCACCTATGGTAATATCATTTAATGTGCGATCTGTTAACCTAGCATTAAACGAAAATTTTGTATTGTTCGATTTATCCATATTTAAAGAAGACTTTTAAAATTTAATTCTATTGGCTAAAGCCCCTTTTTTATATTAATCTTTTCAAGAATGGGATAAAGCCCAATTCAACCAAGTTTCTATTATCCAAGACCTAACAGGTTTTAAAAACCTGTTAGGTCTACTGTGTAACTTACATCCCCTTTATCATCCCCTCAATAAACGCCACTTCTTCATCACTCAACCCG
>JBMOHG010000529.1:0-2540 GCA_049317965.1 Paludibacter sp. | reverse complement strand
TTATATAATGCGAAAAAGACTGACAGTGATATAAGCCAAGGAAGTGACAAACGAAAGGAACGACCAGTTAACTTCTTTGGGTTCAACCACGTAAACCGTGTCGCCAATGTCCAACAGTTTTGTTTTTCGTTTTAAAATATCGTTGGAGTATATGTCTTTCACAGCAATCTCCTCATAATTTTGATCGGCACGGATAATAATAATTTTCTTGCATTTTTTTATAAACTTAATACCGCCTGCTCGACTTATGGCATCCAACACACTTATTTTTTCGAAAATCGTTATTTGTCCCGGCTTATTCACATAGCCAATCACATTCACTATCTGACTGGGTAAAGCGCTGATAAACACAGTAACTATTGGATTGAGTACAAATTTACTAACACTTTCGGTAACTAGTTTTGTAAAAAGTTTTACTGACATACCCGAAGCTTGAATATTTCCTAACCCTGGAAATTGTATATACCCATCAGGTAACACTATTACTTTTTCTAAACTAAACTCGGGATGTCCCATTACTGCAACGCTTAACACATCGCCTTTTTTTATTATATAACTATCATCTTGCGCATTTGCAGAAAAGCTGTTAAAACCCAAGAGGAAAAAAGTTAAAAGTAATCCAAAATTTATAATCCGTTTCATGGTGTGCAGGTATTTAATATATTACTTGTTGGCTTTCTTTTCGTTTTTCTAAATAAGTTCGAATTTCGCGTTTTCTTAACCTCTCGAATGAAGGCAAATCGGGATAATAAAATAATTTTGAGCCTTCCACACTATAATAACCAGGAATACTACCATACGAAAAACTCGGTGAACTTAAGATATCTTTATATAAACCCATCAGAAAATTAACTTTCATATCTGTGCGAAAAACATTTTTAAAATTATCAATCACATGGAGTTGATTTTCAGCATTTAATCCTTTAAACGAGCGCCGCATACATTCTAATACATACCTTTGACGCTGATTACGCATTTCATAAATTCGCTCCATATTACGTGGGTCTGTTTCAAAATTATCTTTTCGCACCAAATCTACCTTTTTCCCACTTTTAACATTCATTTTTAAATTTCGCCAATCTAAAAATCGAATATACTCCCATGTATAATATCCATCTAATTCACTTTTTCCAGCAGTTAAATTATATTCTGTAGCAAAAGGTTTATCTAAGTTCACTTCTACCCCACCTAACAAATTTATTAAATCAATAAAATTAAAACGGTCTTGAATCATGTAATAATCAATTTTCTGTCCCAAACTGTGTTCAATAATCCTCATCGTTGGATAAATATCCAAGGTAAAAAACAAATCAATTAAACGATATTCATTATTAAGAAACAAAGCACTCTGCGGGATATGAACAAAATTGATACGGTGAAACTCCGGATAATAATTAATCAACACATACATTGCCGGAATACCTATATACAAAATGCTATACATTTTTATTTCTTTTTGTTTTTCAGCTACCACAACTTCTTTACTAAAATCTTTGTATGATGACTTAATAGTTTGGTTTATCTTATTAATGAACTCGTAACGTTGTCTACTTGAAGTCATGCCATTACAAGGAATGTGATATACAGAATCGTTAAATACAATACGATCTAAATTTACTTTTGCAACATCAGCACTAAGTGAAAACCCTTTTGACAAACGAATCAGCATACCTAAATCTGAACCTTCGCGCATAGTGTAAACAGCTCTCTGATTAACACATCCACAAGACGCAACTCGTATCATTTTATTCTCTGTTGGTTTTCTATTCAAATAAAAAAACACTATTAATGCCAATAGGGCAAGTAAAATTAGTACTATCCAAAAACAAATTTTTCGTCTCTTATAAATGTTTATCTTCCTATGTTTGTGATTCAGGTTATTTGACATTACTCTAAAGAAAAAAGGATTATTACATTTATTAAACTATCGCCGAAATAATAGGAATTTGAACCAATTTTAAATCAAAAATAATTTATTTTCCAGATCAAATTATTCATATTTTTTTTCGAATCATAAATACTCTGTTACCACCATAACTATATTAAAGAATCATCAAGAAAAGTTTTGATATACTTTGCATCAAAAAATATTGAGATTTCTAAAAAGCTTATTTATTAATCTTCGAGTAGATTTCTTTATACGAACTACTATTAATGTGCCATTCAGATAATCCAAAATATCAACTAAAGTTAATGTTATATCAGAAAAAAATGATTTTCGATGACGCTTATTTTTCGATTTCTCAGCATTTTTATCAGTCACCGAATTGTAATAATTTTTGTAAGAATAGTCAAAATCTTTGTTCCCATTTTGACCTTCGTAAAAATCATTCAGTACTGCACCAATATATTTCGCATCAAATATATTCAAAATCTTAAATATTTTATTTAGTAAAGTACGTGTAGTTTTATGTAAGCGAACAACAACTACAATGCCATCTACATGTTCGAAAAAATCAACAATATCGGGAATATAAATTGCTGCAGGAGTATCAAAAATTACTGTATCATAATTTTCACGTGCCCAGGCAATAAATTCA
>JBMOHG010000528.1:0-2544 GCA_049317965.1 Paludibacter sp. | reverse complement strand
GCATCAATGTCTTCATAAATTTGTAACATTCCGGCATTTACAATTCCCATATCCATACCTTCTTTAATGGCATAATACAAAAACACCGAATGAATTGCCTCGCGAACCACATTATTGCCACGGAATGAAAATGAAAGATTACTAACACCACCACTAATTTTTGCGTAAGGCAGATTTTGTTTTATCCAACGAGTAGCATTGAGAAAATCAACACCATAATTGTTGTGTTCTTCAATCCCTGTAGCTATTGCCAGCACATTTGGGTCGAAAATAATATCTTGTGGTGGAAATCCTACTTTGTCGACTAACAAATGATAGGCTCTACTACATATTTCTTTTTTACGTTCAAAACTGTCAGCCTGCCCTTTTTCATCGAATGCCATAACAATTGCAGCAGCCCCATAGGCACGAATCTTTCTTGCTTTTTCCAGAAAATCATCTTCTCCTTCTTTCAGACTAATTGAGTTAACTATACATTTTCCCTGAACACATTTTAATCCGGCTTCAATCACTTCCCATTTCGAGGAGTCAATCATAATAGGTACTCGCGAGATTTCAGGTTCAGATGCTAAAAAATGAAGAAAAGTAACCATTTCATCTTTTGATTCCAACATGGCATCATCCATATTGATATCAATTATTTGTGCACCATCATCTACTTGTTTTCGTGCAATTGCCAGTGCTTCTTCGTATTTTTTTTCGTTTATTAACCGTAAAAACATACGAGAACCTGCCACATTGCATCGTTCTCCAATGTTGACAAAAAGGGTTCGGGGCATGGTTTGGTCGTTAATATCATTCGAGTTGTCCGAAATTTCACTATTTTTTGACCTCTCCCCCTGCGATTCAGCATCATTTGACCTCACCCCCAGCCCCTCTCCTTGAGGAGAGGGGTGCAGTGTATCGGTATCAATAATATTTGTGGAATTTATTACCTTGATATTATCTAATTCTTGTTTAATTTTTTCAGCAACTTGATATGGGTTTTTAAGAACATTTTCATTGGTATAGCGCAAAATATTAAAGCCTCTAATAGTCAGCAATCTAGTGCGCTCGATATCATGTTCCAATTGTTCTTTTGACAAATGAATGCCTCCATCTACTTCAATAATTGTATTTTTTTCGATGCATATAAAGTCAGCTATATAGCCATCTACAATATGTTGTCTTCTTATTTTATATCCAATTTTTCTATTGCGCAGGCATTCCCATAGCATTTTCTCTGTTTTTGTTGGTTCATGTCGCATTTGTTTAGCCCGTTCTATAAGCAAACTCCAAGCAAATGCATTTGTAGTGAAATTGGCATGGGGTTTTCCAAGCTCCCAGTCAGATAATTGTTGGGGCAACTCTTCTCCCCTCTCATCAAGGAGAGGGGTCGGGGGTGAGGTAATCTCGTCATGGAGTGTAGGCAGGGGGTGTGGTAGAATAGGTGATATTATTTCCAACAATTCCAACCCACTCAATTCCAAATTATTGGTAGCGATTTTTCTTTGTCTAACCTCAGCTCCATTAATCAAAGCATGATAAGTAGCTATATGTTCTGGAGTTGTACCACAACATCCTCCAACAATATTTACCAACTTGTCGTCGAAGTATTCTTTCACTTGAACTGCCATCATCTCGGGCGATTCATCGTATTCGCCAAATTGATTGGGTAAACCTGCATTAGGATAAACACTTATATACCAAGGTGAATGAGCACTAATTTCCTGTAAATACGGCTTTAAATCTTTTGCTCCAAACGAACAGTTTAATCCTACCGAAAGTAAATTAGCATGACCAATTGAAGCCAAAAATGCTCTTATAGTTTGCCCTGATAAAGTACGACCACTTTTATCGGCTACAGTAACAGAAAGCATAATTTCAACCCGTTTGTCAAGCTGAGTCATGGCTTCTTCGGCTGCAAAAATAGCTGCTTTGGCATTTAAAGTATCAAAAATTGTTTCAATTAACAGTGCATCAACACCACCTTCAATCAAAGCTAGAATTTGTTCTTTATACGCAACAACTAAATCATCGAAACTGACAGCACGAAAATCAGGATTATGTACATCGGGTGACATGGAAGCTGTTTTGTTTGTTGGGCCAATAGCACCAGCCACAAAACGAGGTTTATCAGGATTTTTTTTAGTAAATTCATCTGCCGCTTGACGAGCCAACCGTGCACCTGCCTGATTTATTTCGCGTACCAACGAAGCCATTCCATAATCATCCATTGAAATTGCTTGAGCATTGAAAGTATTTGTTTCAATTATATCAGCACCTGCTTCGAGATATTCTTTGTGAATAGTGCTAATAATTTCAGACTGAGAAAGCACCAATAAATCATTATTTCCCTTCAAATGGCTTTCCCATTGTGCAAAACGCTCACCACGATAATCCGATTCGTTTAGTTTATAACGTTGTATCATCGTTCCCATTGCTCCATCTAAAACGAGGATGCGATGTTCGAGTGCTTTTCTTAATGTCATGATGAATGTGTTTAAAAGAGAACCCCTAGCCCCTAAAGGGGGATGAAGCATGTGTTGATTTCGATAAACTTAT
>JBMOHG010000527.1:0-2546 GCA_049317965.1 Paludibacter sp. | reverse complement strand
TCATAGCACCGGCATCAATCGCAGCTTTGTAGGGAGGAAGATAAGTATCCAGAAAAACGCGCTCCGACATGTCAACGGTATTGTAATCACGTCCTGCAATAGGTGCGCCGTAGGCCGCAAAGTGTTTTACGCAAGCTAAAATAGTGAGGGTATCGGCTAAATTATCACCTTGAAATCCATGAACACGGGCAGCAGCAATTTTAGAACCCAAATAAGTATCTTCGCCAGCACCTTCGGAAACTCTTCCCCAGCGTGGTTCCACGGAAATATCGCACATTGGGGCAAATGTCCAGTTGATACCAGATGCAGCAGCTTCGGTTGCCGAAACCCGTGCCGACTTTTCAATGGCTGCCAAATCCCACGAAGTAGATTCGCCCAACGAAATGGGGAAAATAGTTTTATGACCATGAATTACATCATAGCCAAATAGTAGTGGTATGCCTAATCTGGATTCTTCTACTGCAATTTTTTGTAGTTTGCGAGTGTAAGCTGCTGTATGTGCATTGAATATATTTCCACAATTTCCTTTTCGGATTTCGTCTAAATAGCCTTTTTTGAGTGACGGACCGGTTACATCCCAGTCGCTGGTATACAACACCATTTGACCAATTTTTTCGTCCACAGTCATTAATTTCATTACCGAATCAACTTTTGCATCAATTCTTTTTTCATCTGATGTAACTGCTGAGTTTTTACAAGCACCAAAAATAATTGTTGCAAGAATTACAAATAGGATGTGTTTTTTCATGATTGTATAGTTTTATCATTAAGGTTGACGGTGCAAAGTAAGCTCGAGAATTTTACGAAACCAAATTTTTTGACCCAATAAGAACCCTACTTTAAATTATTCTAAAAAAAGGAAACCCTATTTTAACCCTATACTATAAAATGGAATGATATTAAATAATTGATATTTAATACTATGTAACACAACAATATTTAAAAAGAAAATGCAACTTTTTTTCAAACTACTTCATCCTCATGCTTAAAAAGGTAGGATATATATTCTTATGTAGTGGTAAAAATTTTCAAAAAGGATATAATAAAAAAGCTGAACACTTTTTTACGATGTTCAGCCAGTTTAATCTGATGTTGTGTATTTGATTTTTATTGGTCTAACATCCAATTAAGTTTGAAAATGTTTACTTTTATTAAGTCAAAAGCAAATCACCTCATATCGATGGCTCTGGAGATACAAATAATTGATAACGAAACGTTTCGTTGTAAGTTAGCTATGAAAATGATTCCCTGTAAGCTTTTCAGCTTACAGGGAATTTTTTATTTAGTTCTATTAAACACTCCGACAAGCATTTCTCGAAGGGCTATTGAATACAGGAATTGTGCCTGCAAGAATGCCACATTTGAAATTGTCAGCTAAATTAAAGGCCTATACAACTATTATTTTCTTTCCAATGGAACTATTCCACCGGCCATTTCGCCAATAATATTTATCAACTCGGTGCCTGTTGGAATTACTATTTTGGCATTTTTAGATAGCGAAGTTTCTACTGCTTCCAATTTTCGCAATAATTGCGCATTCCCTATAAAATACTTATCGGCTGCTTCATTTACCAGCCTTATGGCTTCGGCTTCGCCCTCGGCATGGAGTATCTTGGACTGCTTGTAACCTTCCGCTTCTTTTATTTTGGCTCGTTTTACGCCATCGGCAACAGTTTCGGCTGCTGTGGCTGAATCGATTGCCGCAATTTTTTCGTTTTCGGCTTTTACCACTTTATTCATGGTTTCCTGAACGTCTTTTGGTGGGTCAATTTCTTTCAACTCGGTCCTAACTATTTCAATACCCCAACTTTTAGTTTCGAGATGCAGGGTGTTGTAAAGTTCTGCATTTATTTTCCCACGTTCACTGTTGGCCGATTTAAGCGTAAGCGTACCAATAATGTTACGAAGTGTAGTGCGTGCGAGGTTCACAATCTGCCATTTGTAATTGTTGACGTTGTAAATAGCACCTTTTACGCTTTCTTCATCACTTTTCACCCTGAAATAAACCTGCGCATCAACGCTTGCATTCAGGTTATCGTTGGTGATGATTTCCTGAGGTTCGGCATTTACCATTACCTCGGTCACATTTACAATATAAATTTTATCAATCACAGGTATTATCCAATGAAATCCCGGATTGGCAAATTTATAATACTTACCAAGTCTCTCAATTAATCCCCGTTCTGTTGGTCGAACAATTTTAATTCCCAGAAAAAACACGAGGACGACAAAAATTACCACATACAAATAGATCATTTTTAATTCCCTTTCTTTAGTTTAGTGAATAATAATAATTGGTTGATATTGAAAATAAATATCGGTAAAGTTACAGTATTTTTTTTGAAATTGCATAAAAAATCGATTAATATTTATATACGTTTTGTGTTTTGTAGAAAGTGTTTGTCTACTGTCACTTAAGATGATTATTTCATCACAATTTCATTTAAATTCTATCATAAATTCCGTCAAACTTTTGCTGGACGGAATACCTATTTTTTTGCGGATGCGCGAACGAGCTACTTCTACTCCTTTGAGCGAGATATTCA
>JBMOHG010000526.1:0-2547 GCA_049317965.1 Paludibacter sp. | reverse complement strand
GCCAATAACTATTAGTGCAATCAGCACAAATCCCAGAATCGTATTTTTATCCATATTGATTTGAAATTACCCCAGCCTCCGTCACTTGACGGACAGGCACTAAAAGGGAATTATGTTATTATTGTATTGTTATATAAATCTAAAAATATATCTAATAATTAAGTTGTAGAAACAAACCCCGTTAGTTCTACGTACTAATATGAAAGAGTTTATGATTGACGTTGGTAATTTAACATCCCCTTTAGGGGCTTGGGGCGGGTAAACCATCTATTAAACCGCCCCTAAATCCCCTAAAGGGGACTTGAAGTTACAACTATCAAGTTAATGCTTATCACAAATATGTTTAATACTTATTTTAGTAAAGTCCAATTAGTCGTTATTTTTCAATTGCAGCCTTCATAAAACTAATAAATAATGGGTGCGGTTTCACTACAGTACTACTGTACTCAGGGTGAAATTGTACTCCAATAAACCACTTATGTGCTTTTAATTCAATAATTTCAACAAGATTCGATTCTTCATTTAATCCGCTGCAAATCATTCCTGCCTTTTCAAATTCTTCTTTATAAACATTATTGAATTCAAAACGATGGCGATGACGTTCGCTGATATGCTCTTTTCCGTATATTTCGAAGGCTTTTGATCCTCTTTTCAATTTACATTTATAAGCTCCCAAACGCATGCTTCCACCCAAATTCAAAATGTCTTTTTGCTCATCCATAATATCCACCACATTGTGTGTAGTATTTGGATCGATTTCGGTACTGTTCGCATCTGCATAACCCAATACATTGCGTGCAAACTCTATCGACATGGTTTGCATACCCATACAAATTCCCAAACAAGGAATATTCTTTTCGCGTGCATATTTTATAGCAGCAAATTTACCTTCCATTCCACGTTGGCCAAAGCCCGGTGCAACAATTATACCATTCAAATTTCCCAGCTTTTTTTCTAAAGTATCTACGGTCAATTTGTCAGATAGGATTAATTCCAGTTTCAGTTTCTTATTGTTATATGCGCTGGCATGAAGCAACGATTCTATGATAGATTTATAAGCATCAGGTAATTGAACGTATTTTCCAACTATACCAATACGAATTTCTTCTTTAGCATTTTCCAGTTTTTCGACAAATTCTATCCATTTTCCCATGTCGGCTTCCGGCGTTTTTGCTAAGTCAAAACCCATTTTTGTCAGCACAACTTCGTCAAGTTTCTCCTGCTGCATGTTCAACGGAACGCGGTAAATGGTAGGTACATCAATGGATTGCATTACAGCACTAGTTTCAACATTGCAAAACAAAGCTACTTTTTTGCGAATATCCATTGAAATGTTATGCTCAGTACGAAGCACCAAAATATCGGCTTGTACGCCTTGTTCTTGTAATGCTTTAACTGAATGCTGGGTAGGTTTTGTTTTCAATTCTTTGGCTGCCGCCAAATATGGAACATAAGTTAAATGAACGATAAGGCAGTTTTTGCCCATTTCCCATTTTAACTGACGTACACTTTCAATATATGGTAACGATTCAATGTCGCCAACCGTTCCGCCAATTTCGGTAATTACAAAGTCGAAATCGCCTTTGCTACCCAATTGTTTAATATTGCGTTTAATTTCGTCGGTAATGTGAGGGATAATTTGTACCGTTTTTCCCAGATAGTCACCGCGACGCTCTTTGTTAATTACGTTTTGATAAATCCGACCGGTAGTGATGTTGTTGGCACGATGAGTTTCAACGTTTGTAAAACGTTCGTAATGACCAAGGTCAAGATCTGCTTCGTGACCATCTACGGTCACATAACATTCGCCATGTTCATACGGGTTCAATGTTCCCGGATCAACGTTGATGTAGGGATCTAACTTCTGATTAGTCACCTTAAAACCACGGGCTTGCAATAATTTACCAAGGGAGGCTGCAATAATTCCTTTGCCCAATGATGAAGTAACTCCACCGGTTACGAAAATGTACTTTGTATCTTTCACCTTATTTATTTACTTAAAATTACTACCTGTTTGTTTCGTATTTTTAAGTCCGCAAATTTCGGAAAAAAAACTGAATAACGAAAGAGTATAAAGCAAATAAAGAATTAAGAATAACTAAATAAGAATTAATAGGTGAAATATGTCAGCTATTTATCTGAAATACGAACTTTTTATAAACATTTTTGAGGATAAAAGTTACACATTCAATTTTGATTTCCATGTAATTTTAATTGAAGTTTAATCAAAAAGAAGTTTGAAAATTTTCCGCAAAGTTTTTTTTTGAACGCAAAGATGCAAAGTAGCAAAGACGCGAAGATTATTTTATTTGATAATCAGACCTTAGCGACTTTGTATCTTAGCGTTCTTAGCGTTTATAATAAAATATTGACTTTTCAGAGTGGACTCTAGATTTGAAATTTTTAGAGGAAATCCCGAATTCATAAGTCATTAACCCATTTTGGCATATTCCGAATAAAAACTGTACTTTTGTAACCGTTTTAAAATTCAAATTTTGTTCGCAAACTCAACAGCTACAATTATATTCAATGGCAAAAAATAAAAAA
>JBMOHG010000525.1:0-2549 GCA_049317965.1 Paludibacter sp. | reverse complement strand
CATTCCAAACTCAATTAATTATGAATCAAAAAGCCTTACTATTAAGCCTTTCATTATTTTTCTCAATCATTGCCATTTCTCAAAAACCACCTATGATATTTGGAAAAGTAGATAATGCAGACTTGGAAATGAAATTTTATCCTGCCGATTCGAGTGCCATTGCTGTAGTTTTATGCAATTATGGATATTTTGATTCAAGGCAATTTCAGTTTGTACATCAAATGCGAATAAAAATCTTGAAAGAAGAAGGTAAAGCGCGTGGCGATTTTTTTGTACCTGCTGGTGAAAAAGCAGTTGTAAAAGGTCAAACTGTAAATCTAGAAAACGGTGTTAAAATTGTCACCAAACTTAACAAAGAGTCAATTTTTATTGAAAGATACAACAAAGATAAGTATAGAGCACGAGTAGCTATGCCAAATGTGAAAGTGGGCTCAGTTATTGATGTCGAGTTTTATTATTCTGGATTACCCTCTTATTGGAATTTTCAAGAAACAATTCCAGTAAAATGGAGTGAACTTATTATCGAAGAAAATCAATATGTTTCATATCGTAAAAACATGGTGGGATTTATTCCGCTTGCCATTTCCACCAGCGATAGATGGGTGTCAAAAGATGTAAATGCCTTTGCTTCAGAACCATTTATCAATAATTTTAAAAATTACCTTTCTCGTTTCGATATCGAAATTTCCTCAGTTCAAATCCCGGGTGTACTGTACAAAGAGTATGCAACAAGTTGGGATGCAGTAGCGGAAACTCTTCGTAGAGAAACTTCATTTGGCCAAGAATTGGGATCAATTCAGTTATTTTTGAATGGCTTGGTAAAACAAATTAAAAATGAAACCACGAAACCGGAAGAGCAATTAGTAAAAGCATTTGAGCAAATAAAAAAAATAAAGTGGAACAATAATTCAACAATTTGGATTCCGAATACAGGTTTAAGTTTTGCTTATAGTAAAAAAATCGGAAATGTGTCCGAAATAAATATGTCATTGGTTTTGTTACTTCGAAAGCTCGATATTGATGCCAACCCTTTGGTTTTGAGCACACGCGATAATGGTGTTTTGCCTGCTTACTCTGTAAGTTTAGATAAGTTAAATTACGTGGTTGCTCATGCTGTAATAGGTGAAAAAACTTATTTATTAGATGCCAGTGAGGAAAATATTCAGACAGATATGTTGCCAGAACGAGCAATTAACGGACGTGGATTTCTTGTAAAAAAAGAATCACAAGAATGGGTTGATCTAAATCCCAAAAAGAAAAACAAATATATCTCACTTATCAACCTTAAACTTACTCCTGAGGGTTCATTAAAAGGTAGTTGGATAAAATCGAATTACGAATATGCAGCTCTAAAACTTCGTAATTTCTACAAAACATTTAATAACCAAGACGAATATTTAAAGTCGATAGAAAGTACGAATAATGGATTATCTATTGAAAATTACATTCCAAATGATTTTGATAGTATTCAAAAACCATGTAAAGAGGAGTTTTCTATTGTTTTAAAAAATAGAATTATCAAATCAAATAATCAGTTGTTTATTAGCCCGGTACAGTTTGATAGATACCTAGAAAATCCGTTTAAAGCCGAACAAAGATTATATCCTATCGACTTTGTGACAGCCGTTGAAAAAATGCAATTATTACGTATTGAACTTCCTGCGGGTTATGATGTTGAACAATTGCCTAAAAGTGTAAAAATGACCTTACCTGATAATGTAGCCAGTTTCCAAATGCAATCGTCTGTGAGCGAAAACATTATCCAAATTCTATATAAGCTCAATATAAATAAACCAATTTTTTATCAACAAGAATATCTCGACCTAAAAAGTTTTTTCGATGAATTAGTAAAGAAACAATCTGAAATGTTGGTAATCAAAAAAGTATAATTATAACAGCATTATTATTTGACCTTTTCCCAATTTAAATGATTAAAATTGAATAAGTTAATATCATGTCTTTGTATTTGCAAATTCTGTCAACTAGACTTACTTTTTAAAATTCAATATCAACACACATATAAATAAATTTCTATTTTTAATTCCAAACTCATAGTTTATGCATCAAAAAACCTTATTATTAAGCCTTTCATTATTCTGTTCAATCATTGCCATTTCTCAAAAAGCACCCATGACATTTGGAAAAGTAGATAATGCAGACTTGGAAATGAAATTTTATCCTGCCGATTCGAGTGCCATTGCTGTAGTTTTATGCAATTATGGTTTTTACGATTTCACCGAATTCAAATTTGTACATCAAATGCGAATTAAAATATTAAAAGAAGAAGGTAAAGTAAGAGGAGATTTTTTTGTGCCGGCTGCCGAGAAAACAGTTGTGCGAGGTCAAACAGTAAATATTGAAAATGGTGTGCCTGTTGTAACTAAACTTAAAAAGGAATCGATTTTTATCGAACGAATAATTAAAGATGTTTATCGTGCAAGAGTAGCCATGCCCAATGTAAAGGTAGGTTCAGTATTAGATGTTGAGTTTTTTTACGAAGGTTTTCCTTATATTTGGACTTTCGAAGAAACAATTCCGGTTCGGTGGAG
>JBMOHG010000524.1:0-2558 GCA_049317965.1 Paludibacter sp. | reverse complement strand
TCGCTTGTTCACGAAGGTTCGCAAACAGCTGTTGGTGGCGAATTGATTTTCAACACATTGGAAAATACCACGCCAGCCATATTCAATCAAAAAGAAGTAGATTTGATTGGAAAAAGCACTTTCCAGAATGGTCAGAAAACGATAAACAAATCAGAATTGGAACTTGAAAATCAACGACTAAAGAAGGAAATTAACGACCTCAAAGTGAATGAAGTAGGAAAACAGCAAACGAAATTCGGAGTGGGTATTAACTAATTTATCCTTAATGGATTGAAGCCGTTAAACATAAAAAAAACAATGAGAAATCACACAATCTATTTTTTAGCAATAGCATTGACAACAGCGTTTATGTCTGTTTCCGCTCAGAAAAACGCCCGTATTTATACTGATTTCCAGAAAAATCCGGTCAAATCTATTTTGGCTGACTTTTCTTACGCTGGTTATCATTATGGCGAAAAAGCTATACCGAATTTGCCTGTAAAAGTAAATGTCAATGACAGAGGTATTTTGCCCAACACAGGTGCGGATTTAACTGTGCAGTTGCAACAGCTGATTGACGAAATTGGCAAATCGGGTGGCGGCGTCATTTATTTTCCAAAAGGGAGATATTGTGTAAATATGGATACAAGTAGAGTCCAGTTTCTGAAAATAGATTACGACAAGGTGGTACTTCGGGGCGAAAGTGATGCACCTAATGGTACGGTGATCTACAACGGTTCAAACCTTATTCAGGAAAAAATAAATCCGTGGATTTCACCTTCGGTCATTCGGTTTGGCTACAAAATTCAGAACACGGAGTTGTTTTGGGGAATTTCGCCTTTGAAGTCAATTGTTCGGTTCGACAAGAGTGGTTCAGCTGCCGATCCAGGCTCGGATGGAACGATACTTAAGGCGACTCTATTGACCTCAGTAACAAAAGATAGTCACAAAGGCGATACGAAGTTACAGGTGGCAAGTACAAAAAATATCAAAGCCGGCGATGTGATTTTGCTGGGTATGTACAATACCAGCCCCGACGGAAACCTGATACAGGACATACTTTCGTACAGCCCACAGGACATAACGCCAGATTTAACGGTGGCGCACAATGCCGGCGTGGAAGGAGTAGCATCGTTTCAATACCTTGTGGAAGTGGAAGCGGTTCCATCAGCCAATGTCATTATCCTGAAACAACCCCTGCGACGCGATATTTTGCTGAAATACAAACCAATTATTGCTGCTGCACCCATGGTAAGGGAAGTAGGTATTGAGAATATTCGCTTCGAAAGTGCCTGGTATGGCATCTATTTGCATCACGGTGGGGGAAAATATTCACCCAAACTTTCAATGATTATGGATTATGGTTGGGATGCGGTCAATTTTTGTAGGGTGGCGCACGGTTGGATGCGAAACGTTACGATTGATAATTACACCAACCCTGTGTATATGCAGGATTGCAGAAATGTAACCATCGAAAATGTCAAAACCACTGGCCATAATGGACATTGTGGCGTTAAGTTATACGCTCATGCCTCCGATAATTTAATCCGAAACGTCCGTTTTGAATCCAATTACACGCACATACTCAGTGGTGAAGGAAATGTGTATGGCAATGTATTTTCGCAAATAGACTATAATTTACGTGACGGTCTGGTTGGGAATTTCGATTTTCATGGCTTTGCTCACAGAACGTATTCACCGCCGGCATGGAATCTCTTTGAGCTGATAACAGGATTTAATATCATCAATGGCGGAGGAGCTGGATTTAACATGCCACATACGGCAAAATACAATGCTTGGTGGAACGTGGAGGCCAAGGGAATTAACAAGCCAACCGAACTTTTCAATCATGGAATTTGGTCAGGAAAGGGAATTAAAACCGGTCATTACAAAATGTATCCGGGAAGTATAATTGTGGGTTATCGTTCTGATAATAAGCCACTACTTATTGATGGAACTGACAATGATCGTTATGATTCGTTGCTATATGTAGAGGATTTGAATAAAGGACCTGTGTATCCGCATTCTTTGTACGGAACACAGTTAAAACTCAGATTGAAAAAATAATATAATTCTTAATCATAAAAAAATGAAATCAACATCAACCTTGCCAATCATCTTTCTGATGGCTATTTCCCTCACATTATCAGCAAAGGAAAAACTTCCTGCGAAAAAAGAAATTATTTCCGCCATGACCGGTGTTTGCGACTGGCAACTGAACAATATAAAAAAAACAGAATATGTGGAAAAAGATTCTTTAAAGCACAAGCATAAAGCTACTAACTGGATTCGCGGAACGTTTTTAACAGGGCTTTTGGCACAGTATTATACGACTAATAATCAAGCTTATCTTGATTCGGCTTTGGCTCTTTGCTCCCAAAACAAATGGAAACTTGGCCCTGGTTTTCGTTTTGCCGACGATTTGTGTATTGGTCAGACCTATATTGAGCTGTATAAGCTAAAAAAGGACAAAGAGATGATTGCTGATGTGGAATTTCGATTAAATGCCATTTTGAAAGAGCCTAAACGCGGCCCGGTTGTGGGATGGAAAGGAAATGTCAATTGGGATTGGTGCGATG
>JBMOHG010000523.1:0-2559 GCA_049317965.1 Paludibacter sp. | reverse complement strand
AAAACCATACCCGATGATATTCGTGTTAAACTTTATACTTCCATTTTATATTACGGTAATCTGGAAACCTCACGCCCCAATGTAGGTGGGCGATTTCACCGTTCGTGCTTTTCCATTCCCAATTGTGCCACAAATACTTATTTCTGCTTACTTTCAATTATGGAGTTGATTGAAAATGGTACCACTACCGATGCTTTGAGCATTGCTGCCAATGCTAAATTGAAAGCGTTGGGCATGCAAACTTGGACGCAGCCCTACCGAAACGATGCTACCGATGCCAATGTGGTGAGTGTGGAAAGGTTTAGAAACCATGTGTGGTGGGTAGGCGGAAATGCGATTGCTTATAGATGTTTATTGCCGGTGGCTGTTATGCATCGGTCAGCAGCAATGATAAACGTTATTTCGCAGGTAGCCATCGGTGCCCTTTCTACCGTTTCGCAAACCACTTACGACACTGCCTTTTGGATTGAAGGTTTCACTACCGATGGCGCAGGTTGGGGTCATGGAAAACAGTGTTTAATCTGGGGTTATCCGGCCGATGGTGCATCTACAGCTTTGGATTTGCTAAACACACTTTCGTCTACGCCATGGCTTCAAAAGCTCGACAGAGGAAACACCGATGCTGTCCTGAATTACATCCGCCGATCCGCATTTTTCTACCATAATGGTTATGTACCGCCTTTGTTCGACAGAACGAATGCCATAGCAAACAAAGCAGC
Source organism: Paludibacter sp. (assembly GCA_049317965.1). Classification (GTDB taxonomy): domain Bacteria; phylum Bacteroidota; class Bacteroidia; order Bacteroidales; family Paludibacteraceae; genus Paludibacter. The sequence continues at coordinate 1,840 of JBMOHG010000523.1, read as the reverse complement.
CGCGAATATTAAAACCGCCAGCATTGCAGCAAAATTGCTCAATAATTTTTCTTCATCATTGACAACAGCTGAAATTACTGAGCTGAATCAGTTCAAAACGGAAGCCACCAGCAACAAAATCAATATGACAGGTTACCCTAACGGAAACTACAACGGGTCGCGCTATTTTTTCAATAACGATGACTTGATAAAAAAGGACAAAAGCTACATGGTTTTAATAAACATGACTTCCTCGCGTACTTATGGATTGGAAAGTGCCATTGATGCTGCCAATGGTTTTAATCTGTACTCGTGTGATGGAACTACGCTTTATCAGCGCTCTGGCGATGAATATGTGAAAGCAATAGGGGCTATGAATCAAAGCGCATTGCCAGGTATTACTGCCCGCCAAATTAACAACAGTGCTTTGGTGGGCATCACGCATTGGGGTGGATTTAACAGCAAGCATAATTTTGCTGCCGGTGCTACCAGTTTTGGTACTAACTTTGCCGGTGGATTTATACTTGAGAAACAAGATGCACCTGCTTCAGATGCAGGGACATCTCCGAACAATCAGAATCCAGCTATTTATGGCGTAAAAGCCTACAAGGGTTATTTTATGTTTGACGACATAATGGTGGTCATGGGTGCGGGAATAACTAATTTGAAAACCTCTCTTGCAGGAAATATTGTTACTTCGGTGGAACAAACACTGCGAAAGCCCGATTTGGCAGTAAATGGCACGCCTGTAACTGCCACCACCTACACGGAAATACTAAAAACTGCTACCGACAATACGGCTGCCACAAAATGGGTGTTGAACAACGGTTTTGCTTTTGGCGTAATGCCAGCTTATACTACTGGCGAAGTGAAACTGACTGCCGAAACCCGCAATACGATTTGGCAAACATTGGCTCCAACACTCAATACGGCTGCTGAAACTACCCAACCTATGATGCAGTTACAAATTGACCATGGAAAATCTGTTACAAACGGAACTTATCTATATATGGTTTCGGCAACAGGAATTGTTCCGGCACAATTGCCCAAAATTATTTCAAATACCACCTCATTACAAGCGGCTGCAGCTGCCGACAGTTCAGTAATTGGCGCAGTTTTTTACGATAATTCAAAGGGATTTACTTTTGGAAAATACAGCTATAGTTTGTCCTCACCGGTGGCTTTACTAATTGAAAACTACAATTTCGATTCTATTACGGTAACTGTAACCGATGCCACCATGAACAGTGCTTTGCTAAAAACAACCTTGACCACAACACTACCAATTTCGGGAACCGATGTTACAAAAACAGGAAATAATTATACTTTAGCCATCAATTTGCCGCAGGGTGAACTTTGTGGGTCGCCAGTAACCGTGAAAATAAAAAGAATAAAAACTTCGACTGATATTCAATCGGTTGTTACTGATTTGAACATAAAAATCATTGGTCGTACAATCTATTTTCCATCAGTTGTCAATCAACTCTCGGTTTTCAATTCACTTGGCGTGAATATCGTTAAAGCTCAAAATTTAAACAGCTGCGTTTTGCCCACAAGTGGGGTTTACTTGCTGAAAATTGATGGAAGAATAAGAAAAATTATTGTTGGAAAGAATTAGCAAAAGTTCAATAGGATTGGGCTTTAGCCCATTCATAGCAATGGCAAACAATTGGCTTTAGCCGAAATTTTCTTGTGTGAATTTTGGCTAATCCACGATAGCTATCGGGACGAAGACTTTTTATCCTTTTTACCTCCAGCTAAAGCTGGAGGCAATTGAAAAGAGTGCAACCTAATATGCCCCTTTAAATAAGACTTAACATTTATAATCAATTCACCTATCAAATTAATCTACAAATATCTC
>JBMOHG010000522.1:0-2560 GCA_049317965.1 Paludibacter sp. | reverse complement strand
AAGCAGTCAAAAATTAGATTTGACCAATGAAAGTGCCGGTAATTACTTTATTACTATCCAAGGCGAGAATGGTAAAGTGGTAAAATCGATTATCAAAAACTAATCATTTTATTGTCGAAATGACAATTGATGATGAATAATTTCTTCAAAAGGGGGTAGTAAATCTGATTGATCCGATTTTCTGCCCCTTTTTTTTTTGTAGTTTTGTGTTTTGCAAAAACAAAATTCCGTAATTCGATTTAATTTCTAATAATAACTATAATGAACTTTAAAGCACTCATTTTTTCTGTTTTATTCTTTCTTACTTTCACAGTTCAGGCACAGCTTAAAATTGCGTCTGTACTTGGCAATGATATGGTGTTGCAACGCAACACCGAAGTAAATATTTGGGGAAAAGCAACTCCAAATAAAAATATTACAGTTAAAACTAGTTGGAATAATATTTCAGAAAAAACCACTGCTGACGAAAAAGGTAACTGGATTGTAAAAGTCAAAACTACTCAAGCCGGTGGGACGTATACCATTCAGATTAATTGCAATAAGGAGAAGATTCAACTTAATAATATATTATTGGGCGAAGTGTGGCTTTGCTCGGGACAATCAAATATGGAAATGCCGATAGAAGGATTTGAGGATCAGCCCATAAATAATTCTGGTGATATTTTATTGGATGCCGAAAATAACCAAATTCGTTTTTTTAAAGTGGAACATGCTTCGAAACCCAGTCCACAAGACACTTGCGTAGGCAAATGGTTGGTGGCAAATGCTGTAACTGTATCAAAATTTAGTGCCGTTAGTTATTTATTTGCCAAACAATTGCAACAAAAACTGAATATTCCGGTGGGTGTAATCTGTTCTGCGTGGGGCGGTTCTCGCATCGAGCCGTGGATGGATGCTCAAACGCTGGGAAAGTTTCCTAACGCTTTGGCTCAAACAACATTTGATGGCATTCAGCCACAACATCAAGCTTCTAAGTTATACAATGGCATGATTGCTCCCATTCAAAATTTCACTATCAAAGGTGCTTTGTGGTATCAAGGCGAATCCAATATTATCAATTATTACGAATATGCCCAACTGATGCAAGCCATGGTAGCCCAATGGCGAAAAAATTTCAATGTGGGTGAATTCCCATTTTATTTTGTTGAGATTGCACCCTATCCTTATCCGTACAAAGGTGCGCTAAATTCGGCTTTGCAACGCGAAGCTCAACTCAAAGCTAAAGCACTTATTCCAAATTCCGGAATGGTATCCACCATAGATTTAGGCGACGAAAAATGGATTCATCCAGCCGAAAAAGCAACCATTGCCAAACGATTAGCGATGTGTGCTTTGTCCGAAACGTATCATATCGAAGGATTGCCTTACAAAACACCTACATTTAAAAGCATGGAGGTAAAAGACAGCATCGCCATTATTTCGTTTAATGATGTGGCGTTGGGTTTAAGCAGTGGTGGAAAAAAAGTAAATTGTTTGGAAATTGCGGGTGCCGATAAAGTATTTTATCCAGCCAAAATGAAGATTGATAATAAACGACTCACCGTTTGGTCGCCAAATATTAAAATGCCGGTGGCGGTGCGTTATGCTTTTAGTAATTATCCCAAAACAGAAGGATATTTATTCAATACAACAGGTTTACCTGTGCCATCATTCCGAACCGATAATTGGTAAAAAATGAAAAAGTCAGCACATTATCTTTTTCTTTTTGCAAGCATTTTTTTTGTAAATACAAGTGTTTTAGCTGTCAAAACTGTACTTGATTTTAAAAAATCAATCATTTTTCAGGACTCAAAACCATGGACGCGCTGGTGGTGGTTTGCATCCACTATTACTAAGCCCGATATAAAAGACAACTTGGTTTGGCTGAAAAATAACGGTTTTGGTGGAGTGGAAATAGCATGGGTATATCCGCTCAACCGCATGAAAAAAGATACCGTGAATTACACCCCACGGCAGGAATGGTTAAGTGCCGAATGGACAGAAATGGTTGAATATTCTAAACAATGTGCCGATAGTTTGCAACTTGGCACTGATTTTACTTTTGGGTCGCTATGGCCTTTTGGCGATACAAAAGTGCCTTGGAGCGAAGGAACTAAATACTTAAACGACACACTTTGGCGAAAAAAAGTAAGAGCTTCGTGGGAATTTCCTCAAAAAGGCTATGTGATTGACCATCTGAGCAAAGTGGCGTTCGAAAATTATGCCACGCGCACCGGAAATGCATTGAAACCTGCATTAAAAGGGTCAATGTCCGGACTTTTTTGCGACTCGTGGGAAGTGGAAAATAATTATTTAACTACCAATGGATTTGAAAATGAATTCATAAAACGCTACGGTTATGCGATAAAACCGTATATCGATAGTTTATATTCGAAAAATGAACCTTTCCGAAGTGTGCGTTACGATTATATGAAACTGATTTCGAGCTATGTAATTGACTCATTTTACAAACCATTTACCGATAAAAGTCATCAACTTGGAGCTTATTCTCGGGCGCAATGTGCTGGTGCGCCGGTTGATATTTTATCCGCTTATGCCACCATTGATGTTCCCGAAAGTG
>JBMOHG010000521.1:0-2565 GCA_049317965.1 Paludibacter sp. | reverse complement strand
TCGGATGTGGCAGTAATAACTTTGGGACGTAATGCCGGCGAAACATGGGATCGTGCTGAAAATGATTATTTTAAATTATCAGATACCGAATTATCACTTATAAAATCAGTTAGTGAAGTTTTTCATGCAGCAAAGAAAAAAGTGATTGTAATCCTAAATATTGGTGGTCCTATCGAAATTGAAAGCTGGAAACAATATACTGATGCCATACTTTTATCCTGGCAAACCGGACAAGAAGGTGGAAATGCATTGGTTGATATTTTGAAAGGGCAAGTCAATCCATCAGGAAAACTGGCAGTGTCATTTCCGATAAAATATGCCGATGTGCCTTCGTCTAGATCTTTTCCTGGTGTACCTTCTGATAATCCTATCAATGCATTTTATGAAGAAGGAATTTATGTTGGTTATCGCTATTATCAGACCTTCAACGTTAAACCAGCTTATGAATTTGGTTTTGGTATGTCATATACAAATTTCTCTTATTCACCTATTACATTGAGCAACAATCAATTCAACGGAAGTATTGAAGCCTCAGTAACAATCAAAAATACTGGTAAAGTGGCAGGTAAAGAAGTTTCACAACTTTACCTCACAGCTCCGGTTACGGTTATAGAAAAGCCGATTCAGGAATTAAAAGGCTTTGCAAAAACAAGATTGTTAAAACCAGGCGAAAGTGAAACACTGAAATTTACTTTAGATGCTTCCGGATTAGCCTCTTTCTGGACAGGAAAAAGTCAATGGATTGCTGAAAAAGGAACTTATGAGATTCGAATAGGTGCTTCTTCAAGTGATATTCGTTCAAAAACGTCATTTAATTTGGAGAAAGATATCATTGTAGAGCAGGTTCACGATACAATGTATCCAAATATTATATTTAAAGAATTGAATCAAAAAGAGAAACTAAATCAATCGCTAACACCAAATACCAAAGTGATTGATCACGACAATTGATTATCTGATAATTACAACTAAATTAATTCAAGTAAATGTTTTTTCGCGTTTAATATTTCCTGTAAAAATAATGATAATATCAAAGATTAAAATAATTAAATTTGCAACTATTGTTGTTTCAGTATTTTCTACTGTAACAGTTCAATCATGTAAAGAAAATAATCTTAGTCCAGTCATAGAACCAGTTACCGCTAATAATCTTTCATTTGTACCTTCGGTTTTATCACCAAATGTTGAAATTGGAAATCCGGCAAGAGGATTCTATCAATGGGAGAATGATATTTTTCCAAACGTATTACCGGTTTTTGATATTTATAAACGATTTTCGTGGCGACTAATTGAGCCCACAAAAGATGTGTATGATTTTACTGTAATTGATAATCAACTAAATGCTTTAAAAACGGGACAACGCTTTTCATTCCGGATTATGGCCTTTAATTCGTTGAATCACAATGCAAAAGGAATAGATGTGCCGGATTACATTGAAACGGAAGGAAGAGGTTGGACTATACCTTATAACAATACCGTTGGCTCTTCAAGCATGTTTGTTCCGGATTGGAACGATTCGGAATTATTGATTCGAATGGAAAAACTTTGTTTGGTACTGGCGGCAAAGTATGATAATGACCCGAGAATTGGTTGGATTGAAGACGGTTTGTATGGAAACTGGGGCGAGTGGCATAATTATCCGGTTCAATATCCTAATTCAGCAGGTCAATATACAACTCCTCCGGGCACTTTTACCGGAAATGCTATGTATAATCCAATTTATGCCCCAAAATTGCCCGATCCCGCAAATCCTTCCATTCAGAAGTACAGAGAGGGTTCTACTCAAACAATTCAACGAATTTTGCTGGCTCACACCAATGCTTTTACACTCAAACAATTGATTCATTCCACCAGTAATCTACCATCTTTATTTCTGGCACTCAATCAAACCAGAGAAAAACCAACCGGTATAAGACGTGACTCCTGGGGTGATCAGACTTTTAAAGACATTACCAAAAATAATCCCTATAAACCTACTGCAAGTGAATGGGTTTTATTTAACGAACGATGGAAAGAGGCTCCATTTTATACTGAAAATTGGGGCGGTGCTATCTTGAGCGAAACTGAAATGTTAAGTCAACTTGCCTATTTTAATGTTTCGGCTATTGCGTATGGCGGAATTGGCGTTTGGACAAGTCTTTCGGCAGATACGCAGGCTTCATTTTTAAAATATGCGCGAGCATCCGGTTATCGGTATCAAATTTCGCAGGCAAATATTCATTTAAACGATTCAATATTGAGCTTAAAAACCTCATGGCGGAACATTAATATGGCTCCAAGTTATGAAAACTGGAGCATTAAAGCGTATATCATTAATCCTAAAACAAATGAACTGACTTCATCCAAAACAAACATTTCAGTAAATCTTAAAAGCTTATTAAACGGAACAACTACTCCGATAAACGATAGCATCACGTTCAAATTAAACGATGGTTGGAAAAATGAAAAAATACTTCATTTGAGAGTAGTGGTTGAAGATAATAACAACTATTTGAAACCTTTGAATTTGGATATGAGTATACAAAATGCTGATGGTAGTTATACTTTGTGTATTATCGAAATCAT
>JBMOHG010000520.1:0-2566 GCA_049317965.1 Paludibacter sp. | reverse complement strand
TATATAAACGATGCATTAGAATACTACAACCGAATACAAAAACGTATGTTGCTGGAAAAGAGCCTAAAATTAGAATCTGAAACTGTAAATAAAGATTCATTGAACGTTTTGAAAGAATTTGAAGACATCGATTATGCCAATTAAACAATTTGAAATATGGGTAGCTGATTTAAATCCACAAGTTGGCACTGAATCAGGCAAAACAAGACCAGTTTTAGTTGTTCAGACCAATTTACTTAATAAACTCCCACATCCCTCTACAATAGTTTGTCCAATAACCACTAATGTAAAGAAAGATGTAGAAATTTTGAGGGTTCATTTGAAAAAAGGAATGGCAAATTTACTTCAAGATAGTGATATTATGATTGACCAAATTCGGGCAATTGACAATAAACGGCTGGTGAAAAAGATAGGAGAATTGCCTAGAAATATGATTGATAAATTAAAAGAAAATATTAAAATAGTCATTGACTTAGAGTAATTTTGAATAAAATAAAATACATAAAACTTCTGGGTTTATTGATATTTATTTGTCAACAACATAATTACGCCCAAACAATAAAATACTCGCCTGCCTGGTTTGGTCCAAATGCAAATCCGGTTCCGGAATTTACTGACGCTACAATTCCTTCTAAAACAACCATTAGTTTGATAGGTGATTATTATTTTGGCTATGGTGACGAAACTAAAAACGGCTATTTTAAAATTGACATCCCTCTCCTACCCGAACGCATCTCGTTGAAAATATGGTCTTCGGTATTGGAAAATTACAAAACAACTTCAGAAATAATGCAACTTCGTGGTAGTAATTCACTTTCTGGAACTGCTAGTGGTGATATTTATGTACAAACCAGAATTCGTATTTTAAAAGAACAAAAACAACTTCCAAGCATTATATTGAACAGCACATTAAAAACTGCATCTGCAAAAACTGTACTTAGCAGACGTTATTTTGACACGCCGGGCTATTATTTTGATACTGAAATTGGTAAATCTTTTTATACAAATAGTAAGATTATAAGTGAAATTCGTGCTGTGGCTAATGTTGGATTTATGTGCTGGGAAACAACCAATAGCATGCAAGATGACGCAACAATGTACGGCGGAAAAATAATTATTGTAAATAAAAAATGGAAATTAGATAACTCAATATCAGGTTATAATGGCTGGATACATTCAAATAGATATTTCCCTAGCGATTATGGAGATTCTCCGTTAGTGTATGCAGCAAAATTTTCTGTAATGACTAAAAACATAGATTATTTTGCTCAATATCAATATGGAATAAAAGATTTTCCATACCAACAAATCAGGGTGGGAGTGAGTTTTACAGTATTGCCCCTAACCCCTAAATATAAATAAATCTGCCCCATAACCCCCTAAAGGGGGAATTAAATTACTACTATAATTATTTAAAAGAAATGAATAAAGAAACCATACAAAACCATACTAACTCAAACACCCCCTTCGGGGGGAGGGGGGCATACGAAATAATGGCTCCCGCCGGATCGTGGGAAAGCCTTTCGGCGGCTATAAAAGCTGGTGCTGATTCTGTTTATTTTGGTATTGAAAAACTGAATATGCGAAGTAAATCGAGCAGTAATTTTACAACTGATGATTTGCGCGAAATTGTGCGTATTTGTAAAAAAAACAACGTAAAAAGCTATCTCACAGTCAATACAATTTTGTACGATAATGATTTAACGCTTATGAGCGAAATTATTGATGTGGCAAAAGAAGCTGATGTTTCGGCTATTATTGCAGCTGATGTAGCTGCTTTGATGTATGCCAATAGAGTAGGAGTGGAGGTGCATCTTTCCACCCAGTTAAATATTTCAAATGTTGAGGCGTTGAAATTTTACGCTCAATTTGCAGATGTGGTAGTATTGGCACGAGAACTTAACATGGAACAGGTGGCCGAAATATATAACGCTATAGAAAAAGAAAATATTCGGGGTAAAAATGGTGAACTAATTAGAATAGAAATGTTCTGTCACGGTGCGCTTTGCATGGCAGTATCAGGGAAATGTTATTTAAGTTTACACGAAAAGAATGTATCGGCAAACCGTGGTGCTTGCAACCAAATTTGTCGCCGTGGTTACACCGTGAAAGACAAGGATTCGGAAATTGAATTAGAAATTGATAATGAATATATTATGTCGCCCAAAGACCTGAAAACTATTGGATTCGTTGATCAAATGTTGGGGGCAGGAGTAAGGGTTTTCAAAATTGAAGGTCGTGCACGTGGAGCTGAATATGTAAAAACGGTAGTATCATGTTATAAAGAAGCCATTGAATCGTGCCAAAATGGGACGTTTTCCGACGCAAAAGTAGCAGAATGGGACATTCGCCTTAGCAAAGTGTTTAATCGTGGATTTTGGAACGGCTATTATCTCGGACAACGCCTAGGCGAATGGAGTAAGAATTACGGCTCGGAAGCTACACACAAAAAAATTTATGTAGCCAAATGCACCAACTATTTCCAAAAATTGGGTGTTGCAGAGTTTTTATTGGAAGCACAATACCTTTCTGTAGGCGACGAAATATTGATTACAGGTGAAACAAC
>JBMOHG010000519.1:0-2567 GCA_049317965.1 Paludibacter sp. | reverse complement strand
GATATGCTGCGACTTTGGATTGACCACGGACAGAAAGTAGTGAACGGAACTTACGGCTATGTGGTGTATGCCGGAGCAGATATGCCAAACACAAAACTTCCTTTTATCGTGTTACAAAATGACACGCTGGTGCAAGCAGTTCAGTCAACTGACCAAAAAATCACGGAAGTGGTATTGTTTAAACAAATTAGTCAGTTAAAAACTAAAAACATTACGCTAAATGCTTCTGCACCATGTGTAATTTTAATGGAATCGAAAGGCAACGAAAAGTGGCTATCTGTCAACGACCCACAAATGGATGCCAACTTGAAGCAAATAAAAATTGTGCTCAACGGAAAAACCATTACTGTGGATATGCCACAGGGTGAATTATGCGGAAAACCTGTTACAATCAAGATATAAAAAATGAAAAAGACTCAATTGTTATTAGTTGCCATTATTGTTTTGGCGCAAGGGCTTATGGCTCAGGAAACACCTTCAAAAGAGTATAAAGCTCGTTATCAGGAAGTAATGAAACAAACGCAATGGTTTCGCGAAGCCCGATTTGGCATGTTTATCCATTTTGGAGCGTATGCGGTTCCGGGACGTGGCGAATGGGTAAAATCGAACGAACGAATTACCACCGAAGGTTATCAAAAATATGTGGATGCCTTTAATCCGATAGATTTTGATGCCAAAAAATGGGCAAAAGCTGCCAAAGCTGCCGGAATGAAATATGCTGTTTTGACGGCAAAACATCACGATGGTTTCTGTTTGTTCGACAGCAAACTAACTGATTATAAACTCAGCAAACAATTTGGAGGACGCGATGTGGTGCGCGAATTTCTGGACGCATTTCGTGCCGAAGGGCTGAAAGTAGGTTTGTATTATTCCATTATAGACTGGCATCACTCCGATTATCCAAACGTTGGAAATCATCCGCAGCGCGGTGATTCTGTTTATGCCAAACGCAACTTCAATTGGGATAACTATCTGAAATACATGCATGGACAAGTGGAAGAATTGACCAAAAACTACGGAACACTTGATATTATGTGGTTCGATTATTCATTTCCGGGCTATTACGGCGAAAAATGGAAAGCGAAAGAATTGGTGAAAATGATTCGTGCCAATCAACCATCCATCATATTGGATAACAGATTGGAAGAAAATACCGGAGTTGTAGGCGACAAGAGAACGATTAGCGAATTAGGCGAATTCGACACCCCGGAACAAGGCATACCCGAAGCAGCGCTGGTGGATAAATACAATAATCCCATTCCGTGGGAAACTTGCCTGACTATGAATGGCGTGTGGGGTTATAGCGAGCAGGACAAAAACTGGAAATCGCCGGAGCTGATTATTCATAGTTTGGTGAACTGCGTGAGCAAAAATGGAAATATGCTGCTAAATGTGGGTCCCGATCCACGCGGAAATTTCCCTGCCGATTGCCTCAATATCTTATCAGAAGTGGGAAAATGGATGGATAAAAATGGCGAAAGTATTTACGGTGCCGGTGCCAGTTCGCTCAAAAGACAAGATTGGGGACGTTATACCCAAAAGGGAAATTCAATTTATGCACATTGGTTGTATCCGGTTTTGGGTGATATCAATGCAAAAGGAATTGATGTAGTGTCGGTTAAAAATGTATTCATGCTCAATTCGGGAGCAGAACTGGAAACCTATAAAACTTGGTTTGGGAATAAAGAAACCGACAATCTTTTTATCAAAGTGAGCAAATCGCCACAAAAACCGGATTTGTTGGATGCGGTGATTAAAATTGAAATGAAAAAATAATTTTTGTAATAGATTACTATACATTTAAATATAAGAGGCTTAACACTAAGTTCATTGAGAAACACTATCCCGATAGCTATCGGGACACTAAGTATTTCTAAACTAATGCAGAACACTAAGTATAAAACATAAATGTTTTATTTTAAGATAATTGTAACCCTTAAAAACATTTATGTTTTTTCTTAGTGAACTTTAATTCTCTTGTATTCTTAGTGCCCCTAAGTGCCCTTAGTACCTTAGTGGTGAATCTTAATTCTCTATTTTTGATCATTATAAACATTTATTCAATATAAACTCTAATATGAATTCGAATCTAATCAAAACACTTGTTGTTTCGTTATTGCTGTTTACCAATGCAGGCTTAAAAGCTTCCGATTTTTCAACCATTTATGACCGGATGTATAATGATTATCAGAGCAATCCGTCAAAAAGTGGAATAGAAGGCTTGCTCAAAAAAATGGATGAAAAAGGAAGATTCAAAGGCATTGACTATCAGGCCAAAGATGGGTCACCACGCAAACATGTTCAGAATCTGATAAATCTTGCAGCAGCTTACCAAAGTTCAGAGAACAGTTTTTATCGAAATGAAGACCTGAAAAAAGCATATTTGTTGTCGTTGAATTTTTGGATTGACACTAATAATGAGGCGTCTAATTGGTGGTTTCGCTATATCCCTTATCCGAAAGAACTATCCAGAAGTGTAATTTTAATGGCGCAGGAGATAAAAAAAGACAATGTGCTATTTGATAAAACCATCAAATATCTGCGTTGGAGTTACGAAAATTCTAATG
>JBMOHG010000518.1:0-2570 GCA_049317965.1 Paludibacter sp. | reverse complement strand
TACCTTTGTTTTCCATATTTTTTAAATTAACTTTTTTCTTCACAATCAAAGTTTAAGTAGAATAATACTAATCTAGTTCCCCTTTAGGGGCTAGGGGTTCTCATCTTTCCCCTTTAGGGGCTAGGGGTTCTATATTTATTTTTTAATCCATCATTTCTCCTTCATTATTACTCATTTGAACCATGCGATCGTAATCAGCTGGTGACAAATCGAGGAAATAATAATTTTGAGGATTCATAATTTGTCCTTTAAAATGTACCTCGTAATGTAGATGTGGACCTGTTGATTTTCCGGTACTGCCCACCAATCCAATTACTTCACCACGTTTTACTGATTGACCTACACGTGCTCTGATAGAACTCATGTGACCATACAGCGTTAAATATCCATACCCGTGATTTATTTCTACACAATTTCCATAACCTTGTTTCCAACCCGAACTCACAACTGTTCCATTTCCGGTTGCAAAGATATCAGTTCCAACAGGAGCTGTGAAATCCATACCTTCATGAAATCGACGTGAGTGGTAAACAGGGTCAATTCTCCAACCATAACCTGAAGCCATGCGCTTCAAATCTCTGTTTAATACTGGCTGAATAGCAGGAAGATTTTGCAACATATTTTCTTTGTTTTTTGCTAATAAAACAATTTCATCATAAGATTTTGATTGAATATAAAGCTGTTTCTTTAGTTCACTCATCTTTTTTGAAGTTGTAACTACAATTTGTGAATTTGTCATATTCAATAATTGTTCATAATACTCGGTATTGGCTGCAATGGCTCTTCGTACCGAAAAAGGGATAGGTTCAACCTGAAAAACAACACGATATAAATTATCATCACGCTCTTGAAGGTCGTCTATAACATCTTGAATTTCTTTCATTTGACGTTCAAGCACTTTATATTGTGCCTGAATATGACTTTTTTCCTGTCCAAGTTGTTTTTCTTCCGGCGAATCGACATAGGTTACAAATATAAAGAAAAATAATGCGCCTGAAAACATACCCGACAATGCATGTAACAAAAAACTTTTGAGTTTATATGCTATGGTGTGGTTTATTTGCTCGTAGCTTAACGATTCTGGATTAAAATGGAATTTTTTCTTTGCCATAAAAACATCTGGGTTGCATCTGAGTGCTTAAAATCAAACACACAAAGCGTAAAAAAACAGTAAAAAGTTAGTTAATCAGTACTTTCAACTAAAAAATCATCATGAAATTTCAACTTTTCTGCTCACAATTGCTGCAAAAATAATAAATTTGAGCTACTTTTGCAGTCTTTATTTGATATTATTAACCTAGAATTGTTACAAGTTACCAGTTACAAGGAAAATAGTAAATAAGAATATAACTAAACCAATTTTTTCAACAGTAAATAATCATTGGTTTTCATTTAACGAATTAACAAATTACAAATCACCAACATTATATGACTTCACAAGAAATCCGTCAATCCTTTCTTGATTTTTTTGCTTCTAAAGGGCACAAAATTGTACCTTCAGCACCAATGGTTATCAAAGATGACCCGACTCTGATGTTCACAAACGCAGGGATGAATCAGTTCAAAAATATTATTTTGGGTAATGATGCCATTAAATATCCTCGAGTTGCCGATTCCCAAAAATGTCTTCGCGTAAGTGGAAAACACAATGATTTAGAAGAAGTTGGACATGATACTTATCATCATACTATGTTCGAAATGCTCGGCAATTGGTCATTTGGTGATTATTTTAAAAAAGAAGCCATCGAATGGGCATGGGAGTATTTGGTTAATGTTTTAAAATTGGATACCGACCGCCTTTATGTAACCGTTTTCGAAGGTTATGCACCCGAAGGATTAGAGCGGGACGACGAGGCTGCAAAAATTTGGGAACAATTTCTTCCGAAAAGCCGCATTATCAACGGAAACAAAAAAGATAATTTTTGGGAAATGGGCGATACTGGTCCATGTGGACCTTGCTCCGAAATTCATATTGACATCCGTGATAACACTGAACGTGCCAAAATTGATGGCCTGACCCTGGTTAATGGAAGTCATCCACAAGTGATTGAGATTTGGAACAATGTGTTTATGCAATACAACCGTAAAGCCGACGGTTCTCTCGAAGGTCTTCCGGCAAAGGTTATTGATACCGGAATGGGCTTTGAGCGGTTGTGTATGGCCATACAAGGTGTTCAATCAAACTATGATACAGATGTTTTTACTCCTGTTATCAAAGAAATTGGCGTAATTTGTAATGCTGAGTATGGCAAAAACGATCAGACCGATATTGCCATGCGTGTTATTGCTGACCATATTCGTACCATTGCATTTTCAATCACTGATGGACAATTACCTTCTAATGCAAAAGCGGGTTATGTAATTCGTCGAATTTTACGCCGTGCAGTACGTTACGGTTACACATTCCTTGACCAACGTACATCGTTTATGTATAAGCTAATCAATGTATTGGGTGAGAATATGGGTAAAGCATACCCTGAGTTACTTTCACAAAAAACATTGATTGAGAAGGTGATTAAAGAAGAAGAAGAATCTTTTTTACGTACCTTAGAGACCGGAATAAAGCTGCT
>JBMOHG010000517.1:0-2596 GCA_049317965.1 Paludibacter sp. | reverse complement strand
ATAGCCTCGGACGATAGGCGGTTATTTTAGAAAAACGACAGAATGAACTATAACAACAAGAAATTCAGACCGATTAGCAACACTGAAAATGGAGAAACTTCAAACGAAACTCTTTTTCTTTACAAGCAAGTCGGAAACATTCTTACTTCTGAATATTCAGGAGGAAAAATTAAATATGGACATTTAATTGGTTTGGTTGACAATGCAGGAAATATAGAAATGCGTTATCACCAAGTAAATAACAAAGACGAATTGATGACAGGTATTTGTATTTCAAAACCAGAAATCCTTGAAAACGGAAAAATTCGCCTTCACGAAAATTGGGAATGGACTTCGGGGGATAAATCAAAAGGAACATCAATAATTGAAGAACAATAAAATAAATTTTAATGACACACGAACACAACTACAAACTAACTGCCGTATGGACGGGGAACAAAGGTGACGGAACTAAAAATGTACGAACTTATGACCGTAGCCATACTGTTGCCATTCAAGGTAAACCTGACTTATATTTAACAACGGACAATACTACCGTTGGAGACAAATCAAAATTGAATCCTGAAGACTTATTGGTAACAGCCATTTCATCCTGCCATATGCTTTCGTACTTGTATGTATGTTCATTGGAAGGAATTGTAATTACGGCTTACACCGACAATGCCTCTGGTATTATGATTGAACAGGCAAGTGGTGGAGGAAGTTTCAAAGAAGTAACTTTGAATCCAATCATTTATGTAGCAGACGAAAGTATGGTAGAAAAAGCTATCGAGTTGCACCACAAAGCTCACGAAATATGTTACATAGCCAATTCTGTGAATTTTGAAGTGAAGTGTAATCCAACCTGCAAAGTAGAATAAACAATTATATGAAAATTTGCATTGCACAGACAAAACCAATAAAAGGAAATGTTTCAGATAACATTGAAGCACACAAAAGTTTCATTGACCTTGCTTTGATATATAATGCGGAAGCAATTTTCTTTCCCGAACTTTCACTAACAGGCTACGAACCAGAACTTGCTAAAGAATTAGCGACAAATCAAAACGATAATCGTTTAGACATCTTTCAGCAAATAAGTGACAACAACAATATCATAATCGGACTTGGATTACCAACTACAACAGAATCGCAAATACGAATAAGTATGATAATTTTTGAGCCCAACAAACCAAGACAGACTTATTCAAAACAACAACTACATTCAGATGAATTTCCTTACTTTGAAAATGGTGTTGGACAAGTATTAATCAGAACGGTCAATACGAATATCGCACCCGCAATTTGTTACGAAAGTTTACTGCCGACACATTCTGAAAATGCATTTAATCTCGGTGCTGACGTTTATTTAGCAAGCGTAGCAAAATCAGAAAATGGCGTAAAAAAAGCCTTTAACCATTATCCAGGAGTAGCAAAAAAATTCGCAAAGCCAGTTTTAATGTCAAACTGTGTGGGATTTTGCGACAACTTTTTAAGTGTTGGTAAAAGTTCTATTTGGACAAAGGAGGGAAAATTAGTTGGACAACTTGACGATAAGACAGAAGGCATATTAATTTTTAACACAGAAACAGAAGAAGTAACTGAGATAACAATAAAAATCAATCGCAAACGACAAGCTGCACATAGCAAAGAATTTTAAAACAATGAGAAACAGAAAAAACAAAGATGAATAATGAAATATAATTGTAATTAATGCGAATATGAATTCAGTATTTAGTCGTTGGGCTGTCACTTTAACATGCATTTTATTTCTAATTGGACAAATTGTTTTAGTAGATCATATCTATGCTCAAAAACTCATAACAATCAGGGGTTTTGTGTTGGATGGAATGACTAAAAATTCTGTTCCTAATGCAACAATAAAGTTGTCGAAAAATAGGATAACTGTAGCTGAGTTTGATGGAAAGTTCGAATTCAACTGTTTGCGTGAGGATACTTTTATAATCACTGCAATAGGTTATAGTCCTCGTTTGTTGAGCGTTCATGATTTGCTTTCTGATTCGTCAAAGTGTAATGTGTTTATGCAACCTTCTGTTTATCAGCTTCATTCGGTACAGGTAATTGCTAAAAAAAAGAAAACAAAAATTTCAAAGGCTTTGAGTTTTCTGTCTGACATATCGCACCCCTTCACTTATTTCAGTAGAGAAGAAAGATTCAAGCGCAGATTTGCAAAACTCAAGTCAAACAGTATCTTTTTCTCTCAAAATATATACTGGCAAATCAATCGCCAGTATATTGTTGAAATAAGTAAACTAACAGGTGAGGACTTAGATAAATGCATAATATATTGCAATACTCATATTGTTTTGTCGCCTAACGATGATGAGAGAACCATTACAAATAAATTACTACTTTTAATTTCCGATTATTTTAAAAGTACTAAAAGCGAAAACTGACTTCCGTAAAGACAAGTTGGTTTAAATGACTGAGATTCGTGAAAAAAATCTGTTTAATTCCAGAAAAGAAAGAAACACGCTTCGCATTGAAAGATGGGATTGACGAGGCTTTGCTCGCTTTAATAGACAAATTTAACGACTAGAAAAAGAAACTTATTACAACAGTACCTAGCCACTAACACACGCTTTGTTCATTGGCT
>JBMOHG010000516.1:0-2598 GCA_049317965.1 Paludibacter sp. | reverse complement strand
GTTTCAAAAACCGTTGCATTGTCGCCTTCTTTTACTTTCACGCGCCAATAATTCAAATCGCTTACCTGTAACCATTTGATTACATTTTCTACATTTCCTATCATGGCTGTTTATCGTTTAAGATTTATACTGTCATCAATAACTGCATTAAAGAAAACTGTTTTCAAATCGGCGGCCAGTGTGGTAAGTGATTCTACAAATGAATTTTGTAAATCAATTACAAGTCCCTGTAACCGGATTGGATAATAATTTGTCGATTGGTCGAATAAATATAACGGCACTTGATGAAAGTATTGTAAACCTCTGTAAGATAGCGTTATAAATTTATTAGTAAATGTACTACAAACCGCTGATCCTTCGGGTGTGAACGATGGAATTGAAAGGAAAAGACTTACAATTTTTTCGTTTTTAAACTGTAGGTTTTCAGCAAAATAAGTTTTGAGGCCTGCAATTTTTATTTGTAACGGAAGTATTTTAGTGCGTTGGTTACTTTCGTTGATGATATTCCACACGGCCGGTTCATCGTACCAAATTACTGCAAAAAATGATTTTCCGGTAATGGCTGCTGCTCCTTTATATTCGATGTACGAACGTTGGAAGTCGAAAATTTTATTTACAAATAGTCGATTACCGTTTACACTTAATTTTGAAATTGGTAAACCTATAATCAATTCTTTGTTGGTGTTCAATTCCATAACGGTAAGGAAAGTATCTGTAGTTCCTACGCACGTTTTACCGGATGGTGTTTTTGCCATCGTACAAAAATCGATGTGTTTAATCCGTTTGTTACGCAATTGTGCAATATCCGGGAAATAAATTTTGTTTGAGCCTATGTAGTTCAATTCTACTCCGTACGCTCCGCTAATCATTTTGTTCATAATATATTAGTATATAAATGTGAGTTTTGGTAAATCAATTACAATATTAAATGGTGATACAATATTCTGCCAAGAATACGTTCCACGTTGACGGAAATAAGATTTTTCAACATCAATTTCCAAACCATCAAAGTAAAACTCTTTTGTACTTAAATTTTCGAGGATGGTAACTGGCAAGTTTTCTACATGTTTGCCGTCCACTGTCATCAAATCTAAATAACTAGCCGGTGCAACTAAGTTGTAATGTGGAATAATTTTTTTAATTTTTTTACCTTTTAGATTATTTGGAATTACATCTTTAAGGCAAATATCTTGTGTGGTGGATGTAAGCGGCATTTCCACGGTAATAGAACCGTTTATTTCATCATCAAACTTTTTAAAATTTTCGGTTTGATAGGCTACCAATAAAAGCATTACACGGTTTCCGTTGATGGTGCTTATATTGTATGATAAGTATGATCGGTATAAATCTAATACGCGGTCGATGGTAATTTCATCAAATTCAGGATCTGAAATTGATAATATGTTTTGATTAAACGAAAAATCTTTTACGAAGTGGTTGCCTTTGTTGTCAACCAAATTAAGGAAGTAATCTTCTATACCGATGGGGCCTACTACATCAATTTCATAATCATTGTACGGGCTGTACATCTGAATATCAAAATCGCCACAAAACAAATATATTCCATTAATTTTTTTGTTCTTAATGGCATCGTAAATAAACGGGATGCGATGGTCGTTGGGGTTGACCGTTAATTGAATGCAAGCGAGATTTTGAATTATTGTCATAATGTATAATTTGAAAATTTGAAAATTTGGTAATTTGAAAATTAAAACCGTTCACCTCACTTTTCATGCTCTATTAAAACATGTTTCAGTGAACGGTTTCATTTTATGGCTACTTTCAAAACAATTGCTTAAAACAATTCTTTGTAAGGGTTGCCACTTTCTTTGTTGTCTTCGGTGGTACCACCTTCGTACAACCAACCTTCGATTACTAATACTGCATAAGCTGTACAAGATGCTTCGGCTGCAATGGTACACGATGGGAACTCCAATGTAATTGGTTGTTCTTTGGTTCCGGCAAATACCAACACTTCAGGAAGTTCAACTAAACAGTTTTCCAAATTGAATGCCGGCATAATACCTGCCGATGCTTTAGCATCTTCACTGTCTAAAATTACTACCGGTTGCGTTTCAGGAATATGTAAAAACGGCATCGTTGGGAAACGGCTGTAATTTACTGATTGGCCTGTTTTCATGGTCATGATACCATTATACATCGCGAATGCGTTTGTATTGGTCAAACCTTTTAAACCTGCGGGAAGTCCGGCACCTGCCAAAATTGGATAAGTGTACAAAGGTGCTGTTCCTTTGGCTGCGTCCAATTCTACCATCAACGCCAAACCGATGGCACGTGCTACGAATAAATCGTTGCGTTTCAAAAGTTGTTCGATTACGTGTGCAACCGATGGATCTTTTTTGATGTCGAATTTGTAATTACCTGTACTTGCAGTAAATGGAACTGCTACGCGCAATTGTGCGGTTTGTGGAACTATGCCTTTAGCTGCATAATACTTTGCTCCCTGATCGAAACGTTCGCGATTAAAGCGGATGTTTTTGTTACTTGTTTTCATCTGTTATGAATGATTTTTTTTAAGTGTGAATAACTGACTACAGTACAGACGATGCACCGCTAGTTTTTTGTTTTTTGGTTTTG
>JBMOHG010000515.1:0-2601 GCA_049317965.1 Paludibacter sp. | reverse complement strand
TACACGTTCATTTTCGCGTAAGGCATCTTCAATTTGTTTGCGTTCCAATTCACCTGCGGCACGTACCGAAACCAATTTTAAAACATTTTCGGCCAAAGCTTTATTTTTTAAAGGTTTACGTCCGATAATTGCGATAAGTCCAATAGGTTTTCCATCAAAGCTCCAAAGTGTAGTGCCTACATAACTTTCGGCATTCATATCCCTAAGCATATAATCATAAGGAAACAAATGACAAACTTTCTCCGGAAAACAACAAATATCTTTACCAACTACTTCTCCACAAGGAGTTTGATGTAATGTGTATGAAATATTAGCATCATAAACCCCATTGTTATAATTTGCTAAAGTGTGTGCTGTCAATCCATCTTCATCCAACTTATCAATGCAAACATATTCCATATCTAAAATTTGAGCTAGATATCTTGCCAATGATTCAAAAAAATCTTCGTCCGAACTGGTTAAGCCACAAGTGATGAGAAATTGAACAGCTTCCTCCATTTTTTTTCGTTCGGTAATATCCATTGCAATACCGCCCAATAATGGTTCTTTATCTTTTTGTGGAATTATAAACTTTTGAGTTTCATAAGTATGAATTACATTATCAAGATGTTGAATAATCTCTTCTCTTTTTAAATAGCCTATTTTTATAGTATTTTTATCATCAGCCATCAGTTTTTCACCAAATTCGTTTGGAAAAATATCATACATATCTTTACCTACCCATTGAGAAGCTCCCAAAGCATCATCCATATATTTATTCACATACAAAGTTTTACCATTACTGTCTTTCAAAAAAACAGAAGCCGGTAAATGATCCATAAACAATGAAAATCTCCGTTCACTTTCAAATAAAGCCTCCTCAGCTTGCTTACGTTCAGTTATTTCTCTGAAATTAATAACGATAGATTCAACATTTGGGTCGGATAGCAAATTAGTAAAAGTGCTCTCAATCCAAATCCAATGTCCATTTTTATGTGCAAAGCGGTATTCTACTTTAGCAATATAACTTGGATTTTCTATTAATTTCATTAAATGTGACAAAACCAATTGCAAATCATCTGGATGTGTCGATTCATTTGGATGAGAATTAATTTTTTCAGTTTGATTATATCCAAATATTCTACGTCCTGCAGGGCTGACGTATTTAAATTGACCGTCGCTATTTATAAGAACAAAACCATCAGGTGCATTTTCGATAATAGATTTGTAATGATTTCCGATTCTTTCAATTTCAAGTTGAGCAAGTTTTCGTTCGGTAATGTCATGTGCAAGCACTTGTACTCCAATAATTTCGTTATTAGCATTTTTAATTCGGGTGTGGTTGGATAGAAACCAGTATTTACCCGATGGTGATTCTATATAATCCTCATATTCTATACTTATTTCACTTTTTGCTGCATCTTGTATCCTATTTTGATAAACTGAACCTAATTCCTCGCCGAATATATCAATAAATGATTTTCCAATATAATCTTCCAGCTTTCCACCCAAATTATGAAGTGCTTTCTGATTGAATAACAATACCTTGCCTTCTACAGTGTAAACACCGATGCCAATACCTGAATTTTCGAGTAAAATACGATACTTTTCTGTGCTTTCTTTTAATTCATTTTCAGCATATTTCAGTTTGTGCTCATTTTGAATTTCATTTGTCAATCTGCTAATAATACTTGGTAATAATTCCAGCAAGTTGGTGTCTTTAATAATATAATCGCGCGCACCAAGTTTCATCATTTCTACAGCTACACGCTCGTTACCTTGTCCGGTACAAACAATAAAAGGAGGTGCAGAAAGTCCTTTAGACATTAGTTCTACAATAAACTCTTTCGCTGTCATGTCATTCAGACTATAATCTACTACCATTAACTTAGGCGTATGGTCGTTTAACCAATTGATAGCTTGATTGGTAGATGTAGCGGAGTAGACTTGAAAACCACTTTCGACAATTTTTTCACTTATCAATTCATTTAATCCTAAATCATCCTCGATGACAAGAATTGTATTTTGGACAGTATCCATATTCATGTTTTTTAGTTTACAACCTTAACAATTTGAATAAATAACCCCATCCGATTTAAAATCTCTACAAATTTATCGAACTGAACGGGCTTGGTAATATACATATTACACCCAATTTTATAACAAGCTTCTACTTCGCGCGGATCGTCGGTGGTGGTAAGCATTATAACCGGGATATCTTTTATTTGGGCATCCGATTTCATTTTTTGTAATAATTCCACACCATCCATTAATGGCATATTTATATCAAGCAATAATAAATAAGCTTTAGTATTATCACGATTTTCTTTTTCGGCTATGCCAGTTAGAAAATTCCATGTCTCAATGCCGTTTTTGAAACGAATTATTGTATTACACACACCCGATTCTTGCAAACCTTCTTTAATAAGCGTGGCATGACCATCGTCGTCTTCGGCTATCAAAATAATTAAATCTTTGTAGTTTTTCATGATGTAAATAATTTGCCCCCCAACCCCGACCTCACCCCGACCCTCTCCAAAAGGAGAGGGAGGAAGAAGGGGGAGTAAGAGTGTCTAGTCCTGAAATAGGTTTACAAAAAAGTAA
This sequence comes from Paludibacter sp., assembly GCA_049317965.1. Classification (GTDB taxonomy): domain Bacteria; phylum Bacteroidota; class Bacteroidia; order Bacteroidales; family Paludibacteraceae; genus Paludibacter. Next base: position 18 of record JBMOHG010000515.1, on the reverse strand, counting down.
ACAAAAAACAGGATTATG
>JBMOHG010000514.1:0-2622 GCA_049317965.1 Paludibacter sp. | reverse complement strand
GTGATTATTCCGGTGAAAGTGAACACCCCATTCCGGTTCAAAGTGAACAGTTAAAATTCAGATGATTTCTGTGGTTAAAATTAGACAAATATATTAGTTTTAATAGATTATTTTTTCATTTTTTTTCTCATTGATTCTCCCTTCAATTCGAAGCGAAAAGCAGAGTGAATAATTCGATCTAAAATTGCATCTGCAATTGTTTTTTCTTCAATTAAATCATACCAGTTTTTTACCGGGAATTGAGAACAGAAGATTGTCGATTTTTTGTGATGCCTGTCCTCAATTAAATCCATTAATATAAGTTGTTTTTCATAGTTAATAGCTTGTAATCCAAAATCATCTAAAATTAACAAGTCTTGATTCTCAACTTTGCTTAATTCTTTCATATATGAACCATCTGCTTTTGCCATGATTAGTTTATTAAAGAGTTTGCCAAGATTATAATAAAGAACCTTATATCCTTTCATACATGCCTGATGACCTAGTGCAGATGCTAAATAACTTTTGCCGGTACCGGTGCAACCGGTAACGATAATGTTTTCATGGCGATCAACAAAAGAACTATCAGCGAGCCTGGTGAGTAGGTTTCTGTCTAGATCCCGGTCGGGGGTATGACTTATTTCTTCGATAGATGCCTGATAATGAAAGTGTGCATTTTGTAATAAACGCTCTGTTTTTTTATTATTACGTTGATTAATTTCGGACTCGATGAGCCATGCAATGAATTCATCATTGGTAAACGAGTCCAGATTCCTTGTCTCGAAGGACGATTCGTAAGCCCGCTTCATTCCGTTTAGATGCATTTTTTGCATCTGTTCAATAGTTTCATTTGTGTTCATAATTTGTTGATATTTAATGATTAATTATAATATTTGCTACCTCTAATATTTTCATGATTTACTTTTGTCATGGTAAGTAATGTTGAATTATCCTCCTGTTTATCAAGTCCTTTTTCTAAAATATTTTTAACTTTATTGTAGTTTATTGCACCGAAGATTAAAGCTCTTTTGCATGCGTTATTCAATCTATATTTCCCAACTTTAGAAGCAAAAGTTAAGATTCCGACACAGCTTTTATAGTTTTGTTCCGGATAATTTTTTCTTTGAAGAAGAGCCTCAATCAACTCTTTTACAGAAGATCCTATTCCTTCAGCCCAGTTAATAAAGTATTCCGGACTCCAATCTTTATTATAGGTATGATTGACGGGCATGTGTTCTTTTACGGTTACGTATATGTAGGGCTTTCGACTGCGAGCGTGCAGAGCAATACGGGTTTGTGCATAGTAGATTTCAACCACGTTTTGCGAAAGAACCATTTTGACTTTTTTTCCGATATAAGTGTGAGGAATACTATAGTAGTTTTTGTCGGTGGAATAATAAACGTGACAATTTTTTTGGGCCGTAGCTATCTTATATTCTTTAAGTTCATATCTGTTTATTGGTAAGGCTTTTAATGCATCCTTTTCCATTTCATGAAACAATTCAAAACGACTATGATTTTTCTTCTGAAAAGGAGCTTTATTATAAACATCGAGTAGTTCAATAATTGCCTTGTTGAGTGATTCTAAGCTGTAAAACTCTCTATTTCGTAATGCTGCATAAATACGTGTATAGGTTATATTTACAGCCCCTTCAACCAAAGCTTTATCCTTAGGTTTTAGCGGACGTGTTGGCATTATTGAAGTTCCGTAATGCGATGAAAAACCGGCAAATTGTTCGTTAATAAATGGCTCGTATTTACTTGCTTTGGTTACGGCTGATTTGAGGTTGTCGGGGATAATGCATCCAGGAACTCCTCCAATGTAATAAAGGCTATTTTGAACGCTATTAATAAAGTCTGGAATACGCTGTGTAAATGAGGCTTCCACATAAGTATACTGGCTTGCTCCAAGTGTTGCAACAAAAACCTCAACAGCTGTAATTTCCCCGGATTCTTGGTTGATAACGTGCAGCTTTTTTCCTGCATAATCAATAAACAATTTTTCACCTGCTTTATATTCTGTAGGCATATAGCCTTCGCTTTTTTTGTTCCACTTACTGTAATGATCGCAGAATTGGCTATACATAATACCTTCCGGGTACTTTTGCTTGTATTCTCCCCACAAGAGATGACGGCTAACACCAACTCGTTTCAACTCTTTTTCTACATAAGGGAAAAATGCAATCAATTCATTATATGACTCTTCTCTGTTGTTTTTGTTATCGTTAAGGTCATTGCCTATCTCGAAAAGTTCATACAAATCTTGATTACTTAAAGCTAAAAGTTCGTTATAATTGAGCCCCGATGCTTCAATAGTTGTAATATACTTTACTATTGTTGTTCTTGATTTTCTGAGACTTTGGGATATTTTACTATTCGAAAGGCCAAGATCCTTCATTCTGATGATTTCACGTATCATAACTGATCCAATTGTTTGGTTTGACATATTTATGTGTTTTAATCAACACATAATATAACCAAAATCATCTTAAAAAAACTGTTCAGTTTGAGCCGGAATGACCTGTACAGTTTGCTCCGGAATCAGGTGTTCAGTTTACTCCGGAATGGGGTGTACAGTTTGAACCGGAATCAGGTGTACAGTTTGTTCCGGAATGGGGTGTACAGTTTGCTCCGGAATATCCA
>JBMOHG010000513.1:0-2624 GCA_049317965.1 Paludibacter sp. | reverse complement strand
GATTAAATTTATTAATAATGGAAATAATTTATACAATTGCACAATTGCAAACAATGCAAATCCTAGCGGTTATGCATTAGCTTATAGTGGTAAAGTAGGTATAATGACCAATTGTATTTTTTGGGGAAATACAGGAGCTGGGCCTATTCAGGGTGTTACCACTGCTGTTGTTGCTACTTATAATGCCACTGATAATGTTGTCATAAATGGCGCTGCAGGAAGTGGTAATAATATAAAAACACTAACAACTTCACCAAACAACACCTTTACAAGCCCAACTGGTTTTGCAGGTGTATCTACAGATGCTACTACTAAAAGTCAGGTAGCATCTGCCGATTGGAGTTTGAAATCGGGTTGTCTTGCTATAAATACAGGTACTGATTTGTCGGGTTCAGGTGTTACAACTGATATTTTAGGAAATGCTCGTCCTATTGGTGCAGGCGCTGTGGATATGGGAGCTTATGAGTTTACTAAAACAGCTGCAGTTATTACTTGGTCACAAATACTTACAACGCTTCATCCAACTCAAATTGGTCAAACAGTTTCACTAACAGCCACATCCAATTCTGATGCTTCTATAACTTATGAATCGAGCGATTTAGCTGTTGTTAGCGTTAGTGGAAATACCCTTACAATTGTAGGAATGGGAAATGCAACTGTTACAGCAAAACAAGCTACAAACAATTATTATAATGCAGCAACCGATGTTATTCAAAACGTGAAAGTAGATTATGCAACTCAACTGGCCGATGTAAAAGATGCAATTCGTTGTTATTCATCCAATCAAAACCTTAATGTTGAGGGATTGCAATCAGGCGAAAATGTATCAGTTTATAGTATTTCAGGTCAATTGGTTACATCAAAAAAAGCTTTAAATTCAACTCTTTCATTTAATTTATCGAAAGGTGTATATTTGGTTCGTATAGAAAATATAGTAAGAAAAGTAGTAGTTAGATAAAAAAACAAAAAAATGAATTGGAAGATGTTCAAACATCTTCCAATTCAAATTAAATAATCATTAAAATAAAAAGTCATGAAAAAGATTACATTATTGGCTGTGCTATTGTGCAGTATTTCAGCATTTTCTGCAACTCGTTATTTGGTTGAAACTAAAGGCTCCAGAACATGGCGTTCGTCGGGTACAAACGAAGTAAACGTTACAGTAAGTTCGTTCGATTATTGGTACACTTCTTCTATTTCAACTTTTGTTGCCGGTGACCAAATCTGGATTGCAGGAGGAACTTATATTACAGCTGCTACTATTACCTTGAAAGGTGGAGTTAGCATTTATGGTGGTTTTGCAGGAAACGAAACAGCAATTACTCTACGAAGCAAGGTCGCTGGGGGTAAACTTTGGGAATTTACTTATCCAACGATTATGGATGGTGGTAATCAAGGTTTTCAGGGTTTCATTTCTACTGCAATTACAACTCCTACCTATATCGATGGTATAACAATTACTAAAAACGGTATTACAGATGCATTGGCAAATGTTACAGGTGTTGGTATCACATTATTAACCAATTGGGTAATGCAAAACTGTATAGTTTCAGCCAATACATTCACCAATAGCGGATTAAATCAATGTAGAGGTGCGGGTGTATTTGTAAAAGGAGGACAGTTATTAAACTCGTACATTTACAATAATTCAGCAACCAAAGGTACAGGTACCGGTTCAACTTATGGTGGTGGAGTGGCATTTTCATACAACGAAACTCCTGTTACAACTGTAAAAGGATGCACCATCGAAAGTAATGTGTCAACCGTTGTCGGTGGTGGTATGGCATTGTTGGACGGTACAGGTGGTACAATCGAAGACTGTATTTTTAAATCTAATAGCTGTGTAGCAGGTTTTGGAGGTGGTATTGGTACTTCGAATACCATTGCAGCAAACGGCTCATTAAGCATTAAAAACTGTCAATTTGTTGAAAATTCTGCTTTAAAAGGTAGTAGTAGTGAAAAAACAGCAGGTAATGGTGGTGGTGCTTTCTTGTCGCTTTCAGAAACAGCTCCTGCAGTCACATCCATTGAGGGTTGTTCATTTATTGGCAATACAGCTCTAACCGTAGGTGGAGCTTTAGATATTGAATCAGGAATATTTTCATCAGTAAATAACTGTATTTTTAGAGATAATCAAGTTACTACTACCTTAAATGTAGAAAATGCAAGTAGTGCACTTTTTTTTGGCACAACTACAGGTCTGACAGTCATTAATTCAGTTTTTGCAAATAATACTACAACTGCCAATACAAGCCAAAATAATACAGTTTTATTTGTTAAAGACGGTAATAAGTTGCTAAATTGTACATTTGCGAATAATGCCAATCCGGGTACGCTTGGCTATACAGTGAACTTTTCGGGAAAGGTTGGAACCTTATCAAATTGTTTGTTTTGGGGAAATACACAGGGAAGCTTCAAAGGAATCTCTTCAGGTGTTACTGCCCTAAACAATGCTACTGATAATATTGATATTTTTGGTGTAAATCAAAAAGATGTAACAAACAATATCAAAACGTTGACAACAAGTCCAAATAATTGTTTTGTAAATCCTACTACATTTGTTGGAGTTCCAACCGATGCAACTACAAAAGCTGCTTCAGCCGCTGCTAACTGGCAATTACTGG
>JBMOHG010000512.1:0-2625 GCA_049317965.1 Paludibacter sp. | reverse complement strand
TAGTGATTATTTTATTCCCGTTAAATGACAAAGCACCAAAATCACCAAATGTACCACAACTATTGCCTCTAAATTTTGAGCCCAATGCTTCACAAGCATCTTCCACCACAGCAATACCCCACTTTTGAGCTATTGTATTAATTTTATCAACCTGTGCAGGCATACCATATAAATCAACAAATAAAATTGCTTTAGGAAGTTTGCCAGTAATGATAAAACGAGATTTAATGGCTTCTTCTAACATTTCAGGGCACATATTCCAAGTTATAGTATCGCTATCAACAAAAACTGGCTTAGCACCCAAATAAGTAATAACATTAGCAGTAGCAGCAAAAGTGAAACTCTGACAAAGCACTTCGTCACCAGCCTGAACGCCAACTTGTAATAATGCCAAATGTAAGGCAGCAGTTCCTGTGTTTAGTGCAACTACATGACCTTCATTTTCTGTTGGAAGTACATAATTTTTCAAACGGTTTTCAAAATCGTTTACATTAGGTCCTAAAGGAGTAATCCAATTGGTGTCAAAAGCACTTTGAATAAATTGCATTTCGTATCCGCTCATTTGCGCCAAAGATAACCAAATTTTTTCTTTTTTCATAACTTTACATTTTAAAAATCGTTTCACAACAACTATACTTCTACTATATCGCTAATACTACAATTACAAAAATTTACAATAGCCGAAGCCCATGTCATGCCAACACCAAAAGCACTTAAAAACAAGGTGTTGTGTGTTCCAAGTTTGTGTTTTAATTCACTCACAATTGTAAGGGGTACTGATACCGATGAAGTATTACCAAATTTCTCCATATTTGAAGGAATTTTTTCGGCATCGATTTTAAGCTTTTTTGCCAAATATGTATTGATAAAACTATTTGCCTGATGAAAAACAAAAAAATCAATTTGTTCTTTTTCTATTTTTGAGTATTCAAAAATCAATTTATAATCACGGGGAATTTCACGAATAACAAAATTAAAAACATCGCCTCCGTTTATATAACCTTGTTCATCACTGCGAATATTACCAAACTCGTCCACCACTTTTTCTTGAACCGTCTCAGCCGAAGATGGATGGCGATATCCACCGGCATTAATTTTTATCAAATCTTCGCGTGAGCCATCCGAATTGAATGAAAAATAATTTTTACCGTAGCATTCGTTACGTTCTATTAGTGCTGCCACTCCTGCATCACCAAATAGAAAAGCAGTACGGCGATCTTTGGGAGAATATACTTTCGAGCGGGTTTCACCATCCAATATCAACGCTTTTCGAATGCCGGGATTTTGCATCAAACCATACACCACACTTAAACCATACAAAAATGCCGAACAACCCAGTGAAATATCAAAAGCCATAGTTGACGTACCTAATTTTAAGCGTTCCTGCAAAATAATTGATGTAGCTGGCATTCGATAATCGGGTGTTTGTGAGATAAATACTAATAAATCTATTTCAGAACGATCAATATTATTATCTTCAATAAGCTTTTCGGCAGCAGCAAAACACAAGTCAGATGCACAAGTATCAGCATCAGCAAAACGTCGTTCAACAATACCAATTTTGTCCACCACTTCCTTCACTTCTTCAGTTGTGAAATCATTGGTATATTCGTAATTATTTATAATCCGTTTTGGAACTGCTCCACTTAGAGCGCTAATTCCAATATTTTCGAATGTAATGAGTGCCATAGTTCTTAAATTAAAGAGATTCCACCATCTATAACTAAATCTGTTCCTGTAATCCATTGCGAAGCATCCGATAAAAGATAAACTGCAGCGTTGGCAATTTCTTCTGGTTTGCCATAGCGCCCAAGTGGATATTTTTGTTCGTCTTTTAAGTAATCTTCTTCATTCAATGGTCCTTTTTCGGTCAATGCAGTATGCACCATACCAGGTTGGATGGTATTCACACGAATCTTTTTTGGAGCTAATTCTAATGCCAAAACTTTTGAGAAAGAAGATAAACCACCTTTAGTTGCACTATAAATACCATCGCCTATGGATGAATGATATGCTGCAATGGACGAGATAAACACAACAGAAGCACCTACATTTATTTTCTTAGCTTTCAATAAGTTTCTAATCAATAAAATAGGCGCTTTCAAGTTTGTATTTAATATCAAATCCAAATTTTGTTCTTTCACATATTGTGCTACCATTCGTCTATTTATACCGGCATTGCATATAATCCCATCCAAAGCGGGAAGTGAGTTCACCAAACATTCAAGCTCTTGGTTAGAATTCAAATCGGCTACTATTTGCTCGAATGAATCGTTTTGCATCGAATTTGCTGTAACTGCTAATTCCGTAATATTTCTACCAGTAATGTAAACTGCTGCACCCATACCCGAACAAACAATAGCCATTGCTCTGCCAATACCCGAAGATGCTCCGGTTATTAGTACCTTTTTGTTCGTTAATATAAATGGATTGGTGTACATGATAATCAGTTATTTAAGGTAGATTAAGATTGTCTTTCAAAAATTGCCTCTACTATATCCGCATTGGTGATAAGCTTTTTAAAATCGCGTCCTTCTATAATTACATCAAACTCTTCATCAATTACAGCAATTAATGATAAGAATGCTAACGAATCCCATTCTTCATAGTCACGAAATTTATCAC
>JBMOHG010000511.1:0-2626 GCA_049317965.1 Paludibacter sp. | reverse complement strand
TCAGTATCACCGGAATTTAACGAATAAAGTGGTCAGTATCGCCGGAATATCCAACCTGTGTAGTCTTTCTTTGTGTTTTTTTCGATTCCTACATTTGTCAAATTCACATCCGTTTGTGCTTTAAAAGTAACTGGAATCATTAATAATGAAAAAACCAGAAAAAAGATATTTTTAGTCATAATATTTATTGATTGAATTTCATTTAGATTGTTTTAAAATAAGTTCTATTTTTTACATTTTGATTTATTATGTTCTTGAATTTATCTTTACCATGTTTATAACTCTTTTTGTTCCAATATCTACCGCCAGAAGCTGGATGACAAGTAAAATCAATCTTACATTTTACATTTTCAATTTGCAAATTCCCCTTAAGTGTATCAAAAGCTAACTTTGAAACAAAGATTATCAATTCAGGACTAATAATTGAGATAACTTTAGAAATGACTTCGGAACTAATTTTAATATCACAACTCTTTATGTGGTTTCTAATTGAATCACCTGTTTTAGGAGCGGGTCTTTGAAATCCATTCATATAGGCAATATTAGTAATTGCTTTATTTACACTAATGTCAAAATAATCTGATAGCACCTTATTAAGCTCCCTATAAATCATATGACCAGAAGCCTTCCAATTGCCTTTTAATAGCTGTCTACAATGGATATGATTGATTTCCTCGGAATTTAGTTCTTTTTCATTTGATTTGTACCATTTTTCGGCGTTTAAATGTATGATTGATTCATTTGGCATATAATTACTTTCTCCAATTAACAAAATCCTAATTCTTTGATTGTTATTGTAATTTTCCCCTACATAAGGCTTCATCGCAGGAAATCGTTCAAAATGATCAATTCTATCAAAATCTTTATCAAAATCCTTAATTGTTTGATGTTCTTTCATATTTTTTGTTATTAAATTAGAGTTTCTCTATTTGTTGAACATCAATTAATACGTCTGTATGATGATGACCATTATCTGCTTCAAAGAATGTTCCAGTCAAGCGAACAGCTTTATTCTTGTAATTTGATAAATTGATTTTTTGAGTTGTTGTCAATTGAATTTCTTTAATATTTGATTTTATTATATCGAGATTTCCTTCTCCCTTATTTTCAGTTTTTGCAATTATATCAATAGGTTTTTCAAGCATCAAGACATATGAGTATTCACGACTATCTGTTTCAGGATTATCACCATAACCAGGAGGCCCTAAAAAACTTTCGACAATTATTACACCCGATATTACAGAAATCTCTGGTTCATATGAATAATTTCTATTATTATAAGTAGATGTTTTTAATAACTTCTTTTTTGATAAGTTCTTATCTGTAACAAGGTCACTTTCAGCAATAATTTTCCATTCTCCATTATTATTTCTAAAAATTAAATATGACGGATAATCAGTGGTTTTCTGATTGACAAAAACGCTCTTTGTGAAATAACATTTGTATTCATCTCTTGTTAATTCCACTATGTCAATAGCACCATAAATTTGTTGGTTAAAATCTGGGTATCGTTTGAAAAGCGATACTTTACTTTCAAGACAACCATTTAAACTTTGCTGTTTCCCATAAAAAGAAACTGAATTAGCAAACATATTTGAAAATGTATCCATGTTTTTGGACAAATGACCTTGATTCCATTCTTGAACTAATTTCGTAAGAGTTTTTTCAATACTTGATTCGGTGTTTTTTGAAGAATCATCATAAATATCATTTTGTTGATTAACAGCTATAGTATCGCTATAACTTTTCTTACTTGCTAATTCATTCCTATTTGAATTTGTTGATAAACCAGGACTTAAAAATAAAGCGGCAATACTTGTAACAACAAATAATAACAATATAAGGTCAATAAGTGATATTATAAATCCTACAATTGCTAAACCACGAGGGCTTTTAAAAAGACCTAAAAATGAGAAAAACAGACCAAAAAACCATAATATCCAGCCTAAAACAGGAATCCATCCTAAAAAAACTGCAAATAACGCAAATACAAAACCAGCAGTTCCAAAACCATTTGATTGGACAATAACTTGTTGTGGTTGATTATTTGTTGAATATGAAGTTGATTGGTTCTTGTTCTTCCTTTCAAATAATGCTAGTAATAATCTTATAACGAAAAATAATAGCAATAATGCTAGAATAATTATAAATGCAAGTGCTCCCATTCATTTTTTTTACGTCCGCTCCTAATACAGACAATAATTTCTTCCTGTTCTAACGACTTCGCAGGTTTTGCCTTTGGTTGTAATTGTTACTAGTTTTTCAGAAAAAGAAACGATTTTGTTTTTAACTCTATTTCATTTATTGCTACCTAACGTTAATTGGAAAACCTTATTCAACTTATTAGTTTCACTTTCCACGCGAAGCGTTTCTTTTTCGTTCTTTTTATCACGCGAAGCGTGTTTCTTTTTCGTTCTCATTTCTATGTTGAAAGTCCAATCCAAAACAGTCTAAATCGAAAATTTGTCAGATAGAACTGGTCTTTTCTTTTTTTTCTACACTGCCGCCTAACGACTAAGGCTATGGGCATCCTGCGGTTTGCGGGCGTATTCACTGTCGCGCTGCGACAAAGTGAATGCGGGCGCAAAACCTGCTAAATGCACGTCAGCCAGCAGGTGACAATAGG
>JBMOHG010000510.1:0-2632 GCA_049317965.1 Paludibacter sp. | reverse complement strand
TTGACAATATATTCCGTTTTACTCAAGCTGGTTCTGAAGTTTCTGCTTTGTTGGGTCGTATGCCATCCGCTGTTGGTTATCAGCCTACATTGGCTACCGAAATGGGAACTATGCAAGAGCGTATTGCGTCAACAAAAAACGGTTCAATTACTTCGGTACAAGCAATTTATGTCCCTGCTGATGACCTAACCGATCCGGCACCTGCAACAACATTTTCGCACCTTGATGCAACAACCGTATTAAGTCGTAAAATTACCGAATTAGGTATCTTCCCTGCAGTTGATCCGCTGGAGTCCACTTCAAGAATCCTTAATCCACAAATTGTTGGTCAAGATCATTATGATACTGCAGAACGTGTAAAACAAATTTTGCAGCGCAATAAAGAATTACAAGATATTATTTCAATTCTAGGAATGGAAGAGTTGTCGGACGAGGATCGGATTACTGTTAAACGTGCTCGTAAAGTTCAACGCTTCTTATCGCAGCCAATGTACATGGCATCTCAGTTTACTGGTCTTCCAGGCGTAATGGTGTCAATTGAAGAAACAATTCGTGGATTCAAAATGATTTTGGATGGTGAGTTGGATGAACTACCCGAAATGGCTTTCCTAAGTGTTGGAACAATTGATGAAGCTATTGCAAAGGGAAATAAACTGATTGCACAATCAAAAAAGTAAATTCTTGTTTAGTTGAAAAGTGTTTTAGTTTATCGTTAATTTGTAGAATAGTTTAGCAATTTTAATCATCCAATTAACCAATTAACCAGTCAACCAATTAACTAATCAACCATTAACCAGTCAACCAATAATGAAATTAGAAATTATTACACCAGAACAAATATATTTTTCAGGCGAGGTAACTTCGGTAACTTTGCCCGGAAAGAATGGCAGTTTTACTGTTTGGCAAAACCACGCTCCGCTAATTACTTCTCTTACCAAAGGAAAAATTAGCTATATGTCTGATAATAATGAGAATGAATTTACTGTTGATGGTGGATTTGCAGAAGTAAGTAACAATATCGTTTCTGTTTGTATCGAAAGTGTCTGATAAAATTATGCAGAAATTAGCCAAACAATTAATGAGTTTATTCACTTTGACCATACTAGTATTTGGTTGGGGAGGATGGGCAATTCTCAAAAATATATTTCCCAACGAGCAGTTTAGTTGGTACTTATACATTCCAATCATGTTTTTTTTGATGGGTAATTTACTGATAATTATTCTTGCAAAAAATTACAAACTGGAAGCAAAAAAACTGGTGAATCTTTACATGGTAATAAAATTGGTGAAGTTGGTAACTGCCATGATTTACATACTGGCATTTTATTTTATTATAAAAGATGATTTGCGAGCTTTTGGACTTGTATTTGCAGCCTTTTATGCCATTTACATTGCATGTGAATTTTATATTTTTTATTCCATCGAAAAACAAATAAAAAAAGAAGCGTAAATGAGACATTTACATAAAATATTACTATTCATTTTCATGATAGTTTTTTTGTTCCAAACGAATTGTTTTGCGAATGAAAAAACTGAGAAATCGAAAGCTGAAGAGGAAAAACCATTGGATGTGCGTGAATTTATTCTTGAACATGTTTCCGATTCTTATGTTTGGCATATTACTAAAATTGGCGAACACGAATTATCAATTCCACTTCCGGTAATAGTTTATAGCAACTCCACAGGCTGGCATGTATTTATGTCGTCAGAATTTCACCATAGCCCTGTATATCAGGGTTTGCAGATTGCTCACGAAGGGAAATACAGAGGAAAAATTGTTGAAATAAATGCTCAGGGTACAGAAATTCGTCCTTTTGACATTTCGATTACCAAAAATGTATTTGCACTATTATTCAGTAGTATATTGCTCATTATTATAATTATGACTGTTGCGCGGTCGTACAAAAATAATCCAATTCAATCAAAATCAGGCTTTGTAGGTTTTATGGAAATGTTTATAATGAACATAAATGATGATGTTATAAAACCATGTATTGGTAAAGATTACAAAAAATATGCACCCTATCTGCTTACTGTATTCTTTTTTGTTTTTATAAACAACATATTGGGATTAATACCGATTTTTCCAGGAGGTGCAAATGTGACAGGTAACATTGCCATAACACTTGTACTAGCCGTTATTACATTTCTGATAGTGAATTTTTCGGGTTCAAAAGAATACTGGAAAGAAATTTTCTGGCCCGATGTTCCAATGTGGCTTAAGGTGCCACCTATGTTACCAATTATTGAGTTAGTAGGTATTTTTACTAAACCATTTGCATTGATGATTCGTCTATTTGCTAATATTTTAGCTGGTCACTCTATTGTTTTGGGATTAACTTGTTTGATTTTTGTTACAGTGAAAATGGGTCCGGCCATGAATTCGAGTATGACTGTTGTTTCCATTTTCTTTAGTGTGTTTATTGGGTTTGTTGAACTGCTTGTGGCATATATTCAAGCCTATATTTTCACTATGTTATCAGCAGTATTTATCGGACTCGCAAGAGTTGAGCCACATCATAAAAAAGAAAATATACATTAAATCCCCCAAGGTTGGATTTAAAAACTTTATATTTAATATTTAAATAAATAATTATAAACTTGGTCTTAAAGCCCCTTTAGGGGTTTGGGG
>JBMOHG010000509.1:0-2638 GCA_049317965.1 Paludibacter sp. | reverse complement strand
ATTATATACAAGGTTATACTTCCGATTTTGATACATTGAAAATGGTACAATTGGCTAAATGGATGAAAGTAGACTTTGATGTAAACGATAAAAAAAACATGTCAGTGCAAGTTGAAAAACTGCTTGACACTTTTGGATATGCAGCCAATTTGTACATTTTAGATAAAGTAAAAGCTTACGCCAAAGCCAATGATAAAAATGTATTGGTGGTTATTTTCGATCCTTATAAAGTAACCCGTCAGCTTATTTTCGATGTGCCACGTGCCGATCAGGTTATGGTTGATTATTTGAAAAAAGAAAATTTCAGCTACTTCGATATGAATCTTGTACATTACGAAGATTTCAAAAAATGCAGAGCCACGGTCGAAGAATATTATGCAAAATATTTTACAGGACATTACGACCCTGTAGGCAATATGTTTTTTGCAACATCCATAAAAAACACCATGGTAAATTGGTTGAACCCTCGCCCAATCACATTTCAAAAGTCGGATAAACAATACATAAATTTTAATGACTATTTACAAGGTTTAAAGTAATTTTAAAACATCTAAAAACAACAATAAGATGAGGCACCTACTATCAAAATTTTACAAAATTTCAATTCTTTTTCTGACCGTCTTTTCATTTAACGCTTCAGCAGCCTTTCCTACGGATTGGTGGCCCCAGTTTGGTCAAAATGCTGAATGGACTGTGACCAATTCAAACGAATTATCTTTTGTTGGGAATCCAGGAAATTCTGCAATGGTTGCAACTTCGTTTGGCAACTTGGGTGTTCCTTCCTTTGCAGGTGTAAGGTTAACTTATGATGCTTACATATCTTCCAATGGTGCCAAAAATTTTATTGTAATTTTAGGATCAAATGCTGGTTTTCCAGGAACGGGTATAATGATAGTTGGTAATATTTATCAAATTCAGGTATTGAAAAATTTCGATTATGGAGCTGCGGTGATGCTGTCGTCCAATACCGCTTATTATCAAAATTCCGCAGTCATTCCAGGCGCTTACAATTCATTTATTATCGATGTAAGTGCCACCGGACTTATCAGCGTAACAATTAACGGATACCAATGTCCGACTACTTATCAAGCAGATATCAACGTACTGAATGCTACTGGATCATTTGCTGCTTTTTGTCCGGGATTTAGTCCTTTCTTACTCAAAAACCTAACGGTAACAAAAGGTGCAAGTACAAAAAAATACTTCCATCCTGTTCCTGCATTTACTGGTTCGTATTATGTTGATGCAGTAAATGGCGATGACTCAGCTAGCGGACATACCGAAGCTGATGCATGGAAAACTTTTTCAAATGTAAATAGTAAAGTATTAGCAGCAGGAACAAAAGTATTGCTAAAAAGTGGCTGTGTTTGGAATCAGCGTCTGGAAATTAGAGGGGCAGGAACAGTGAATAACTGGATTTCGGTCGGTGCTTATGGCACTGGAAATAAACCAAAAATATCATTAACAAACAATCAAAACGATATTGGATTATTGATTTGCGATTTGGATAAAACCAGCGGGACTGCTAAAATGCAAAGTATCAGTTATATTGAAGTAAAAGATCTTGAAATATCGAATACGCGCCTCGGAATTTATTACCGAACAGTTACAGGTACAACAAATACAGGCTTTAGGGTATCCAACGTCACTTTCAACAATATCAATTGTGATCCGGTAATGACAGCTATCAATTCTGCATCGAATAAAGATACAGAAATTAGCAACCAACTGGCGGCAGTGAAAGGAAATTTGCAAACCATTTCAGGAGTCGCCGATGGCGGTGTTCGAGAATATGTTTTTCCTGCAGCTATATTTATTGGCGGACAAACCTTTGGAACACAAACAATAACTGGAAATCATACTACAGTCCTGACTGAGCTCGAAGTGTATAACTGTCAGTTTAACGAAGCCATTGCTGGCGTGATGAGTGTTTTTTATTGGCCGTTTATTTCGGGCGGTGGCTCCAATATTTGGCGACAATTAGTAAACAAAGTGAAAATGAATAATTGTTCTGCAACTGGTGTTGTGAATGGGGCAATAGCATTTGATGGCGTAAATGGCGGAGCAGTAGCCGATGTCAATGGTGTGATGCAGCCCGATGCTAATGGGTGGGGGCTTATTAAAAATGTGCGTGTAACTATGGGAGCATCCGCACCCGGCAGAACCTGGCCTCACGGAACAACTGGTGTGATATTTTCCAATTCTCAAAAAATGCTAGTGGATAGTTGCGAGTTTTCCGAAGTACTGAACCAAGGCAATCCTGATGGTTGTGGTTTTGATTTTGAGACCAATAACGATTTGGTAACCATTCAAAACACCAAATTCTTAAACAACGACGGACATTCTGTGTTGATAATGAACGGTGGCTCTTTTGGTGGTAATACAAATCTCGTTTTACAGAAAAACCTTTTTGCAGGCAATATCAAAAGCGGCACTTCAACTACAGAATTTTCGCTGTCGCAGAACTCAGATGGACATTCAAACGTAAAAGTGCGCAATAATATGGTGTTTATGCGCAAGAAAAACATAAACAACGCCAACATTACATTTTATAACACGGCTCGTACCTATTTTTCGTCTACCTACAACGATTTTTACTATTTAGAACCAACAGCTGCGGCTATTACGGTTAGCTTTT
>JBMOHG010000508.1:0-2640 GCA_049317965.1 Paludibacter sp. | reverse complement strand
ACTATTCAAAAAAAATGCGTACAATCGTAAATAAACGGTTGTACGCATTTTTTTTTGCAGAACATGAGTAAGATATTACAAGTTTATCACATAATTTATACAAATTGAAACTTCAAATAAATACAGAAAGTATTATAATGCAAACAATATGCTGAATGTGAAGTTTGTTTTGTTTGAAATCCAAAATTCAATTTAGCTTTTGCCCGACTTGTTGTATTCCCTTGGGCTTACACCAAATTCAGCTTTGAAGCAAGTACTAAAGTATTTTGGATCATTGAACCCTACCGCATAAGCAATATCTGAAATATTCCCTGTTTCATTTTTAAGCATTAAACAGGCGTGTTTCAAACGGATATTCCTAACAAATTCGCTGGGTGATAAACCTGTGAGTGATTTAAGTTTTCGGTATAAAGTTGATTTAGAAGTGTTCATGGCATCGATGAGTTGTTCGTGTGTGAACTCAAAATTTGCCAAATTTTCTTCCACAACTTCGATTGCCTGACGCAGAAAGTTCCCATCCATAGAGTCGTTTTCGTACCCTTTGGGATGAATGGAAAGTGACGATTGAAATTCCTTTTTTTGTATTTGCCTGTTTTGAATGCGTTTATATTTTATAAATTAATATGCCCATACTAAAAGTGGCAGAGCATGAAATTTAGTTCAACTTATGGTGATAGTAAAGTTATCCAACAGCTATTACTTTGGCACTGCCTGCATATTTCACTTCCACAGGTTCGCCGGTGAAGCCTACATTGCCAAACTCTACCGCCATACATACCAGCAGCGTAGCATCATTCGTCATATCAGAAATTTCGGTTTCGCCGAAAGCTACCGTAAATATATGTTCGGGTAAAATGGTTTGGGTGCTATGCCATGCGCCTGTATTAGTTTGGCTTATACCATGCACACGTGGCACAATGGGTTCATAATCATCGATTTTGGTGTTATATTCCAAGTCGGAAACTATACCAATAGATACAATCAAACGGAAAAATGGCAATTTTTGGATATTAAGAAGGTCGATAGCTGTATTGATGCGAGGAATATGTACATTTGTTTCTAATTTATCGCGGTTTAATTCCAATCGTGGCATTACGCGCAAAACAGTATTGAACGGATAATTACGATTCAGATTAAAGCCCTCTAACGCCTGTTTGTAAGTAGTAAGTCGCAGTTCTCGCCTCCCAATTTCCGAAACAATGTCCAACTTCATCAAGTTTTTACCCATACCATTGAGTATCGGAGTTATGTTATAGTCGGCCAAACGGTGCAACCCACCCAATGCATAGCGAGCCACAGAGCCAAATTTGGCACATGCACTCCATTCCTTTTGCTGCTTTCGCAACCCCGCAAACTTAGGCGAAGTCTTGATTTTTTCCTTACTTGCACCCCCTTTGGTACGTACAATTACCTTATTGCTGCCTCTCACTGTATAGAAACTCGCATTTCCAAAACCGCCAGTCATTACTATGGGTCCTTTTACTATTGCCATCTTTATATTTACAATTTATTCACTTTTTATTTACCATTCACCAAACATCATATACCATATATTCATTCTTCATTCACCATTCACTCACTCTTCATTTTAGGTACAAAGATACATTAATTATTCAAAACACAAATTAAAAACAATTATAATACTTATCTATTTAGATATGTTTCAAAAATGTATTTATAATGTTTAGTATATGTATTATGTATGTATTATTATAAAACGTGTACTGAATGAGAGATAAATTGACATTGAACAAGAATTGGAGAATGAACATGAAGATATATTATGCATGAAAATATTTTCTTTAATTCCAGAGGTGGAAATTCCAGGCAAACTTTTTTTATAACAAGGGGTTGAAATCTCAAACAATTTTTTTTATAACCAGAAGTTGAAACTTCAGGCAATGCAATCGGTCGTGGCGATGCTGCTTGCTAACCGCCTAATCCATCTTCTTCTTTTCAAGTCGCATAGCGACGACCGATTTCTCTGGAGCGTGGGGTTTCAACCCCATGCGATGATGGCGATATATGTTGCGTTGAAAGTTTTAACCCAATGCATCTTATTGGCTATTTGGATTTTAAATCAAGCTCAAAAAGCAATAAGGTTTGTATATCTAAAATATAATCTATAGTTTTGTGTCAATTATAAAGAAATTCAATAAACTTCAAAAAAATTATCTGTTATGTCAAACACCTATCACAAAATGTATATACAATGTGTTTTTGCAGTAAAATATCGTAATGCAGTGATTAATAAATCGTGGCGGTCAGAATTAATGGCTGTTATGGGCAATTTGGTGAATGAAACCGGATGTCATAACCTGATTGTAAATGGGGTGGAAGACCATGTGCATTGTTTCTTCGGGCTAATACCCAATATTGAAGTGTCGGAAGTGATGCAGCGCGTAAAGGCAAAATCATCGAAATGGGTGAATGAGAGTGGAATTTTGCAAGAAAGATTTGAATGGCAACGTGGCTTTGGTGCATTTTCTTACAGTCCATGGGATAAGGATATGATATTCAATTATGTAAAAAATCAAGAAATACATCATACTACAGATAATTTCAGAAAAGAGTACACTGATCTTTTGAAAAAACATGAGGTGGAATTTGATGAAGCCTATATTTTTGATGATTTGATTT
>JBMOHG010000507.1:0-2640 GCA_049317965.1 Paludibacter sp. | reverse complement strand
TTATGGCTTCACAAGAAGATGTTTTTAAAAAACTGATTGCGCACTGCAAGGAATATGGTTTTGTATTTCCTTCGAGCGAAATTTATGACGGTCTGGCGGCTGTTTACGACTACGGTCAAAATGGTGTTGAACTAAAAAACAATATCAAAAAGTATTGGTGGGACAGCATGGTGCTGCTCAACGAAAATGTGGTAGGACTTGATGCTGCCATTTTTATGCACCCAACCACATGGAAAGCTTCGGGTCACGTTGATGCTTTCAATGACCCTTTGATTGACAACAAGGACAGTAAGAAACGCTACCGTGCTGATGTGTTGATTGAAGATTTGTTGGCAAAATATGATGACAAAATCAACAAAGAAGTTGACAAAGCTGCCAAACGTTTTGGTGAAAGTTTTGACGAAGCCGTTTTTCGTGCTACCAACGAGCGTGTATTGGAAAATCAAGCAAAACGTAACGAAATTCACGGACGTTTTGTGGCTGCACTAAATGACAGCAATCTAGTTGAATTAAAAGCTATTATCGAAGATTACGAAGTGGTTTGTCCTATCAGTGGCACTCGCAACTGGACAGAAGTGCGTCAATTCAATTTAATGTTCTCAACCGAAATAGGTGCTACCGCCGATGGAGCGATGAAAATTTATCTTCGTCCTGAAACTGCGCAAGGTATTTTTGTTAACTACCTGAACGTACAAAAAACCGGACGCATGAAAATTCCATTTGGTATTTGTCAAATTGGAAAAGCATTTAGAAACGAGATAGTTGCACGCCAATTTATTTTCCGTATGCGCGAGTTCGAACAAATGGAAATGCAATTCTTTGTTCGTCCGGGTGAGGAAATGAAATGGTTTGAACATTGGAAACAAATGCGATTGAAATGGCACAAAGCTCTTGGACTTGGCGACCACAAATATCGTTTTCACGACCATGATAAACTTGCTCATTATGCCAATGCCGCTACCGACATTGAGTTTGAAATGCCTTTTGGATTCAAAGAAGTAGAAGGAATTCACTCACGTACCGATTTCGATTTGGGAAGTCACGAAAAATTCTCAGGTAAAAATATCAAGTATTTCGACCCAGAACTTAACGAATCGTACACTCCTTATGTAATTGAAACGTCTATTGGTGTGGATCGTACCTTCCTTTCAATTATGGCCGCATCGTACAACGAAGAAACGCTGGAAAATGGCGAAACTCGCGTTGTGCTGAACTTACCACCAGTACTTGCACCTGTAAAAGCTTGCATTATGCCATTGGTGAAAAAAGACGGATTGCCAGAAAAAGCACGTGAAATAATGAATGAATTGAAGTTCGATTTCAAATGTGGGTACGACGAAAAGGATTCAATCGGAAAACGTTATCGCCGTCAGGATGCAGTTGGAACTCCATTTTGTATAACTGTCGACCATCAAACCATGGAGGACAATACAGTAACCATTCGTTATCGCGACACCATGTTACAGGAACGTGTGGCTGTTGCCGAACTTCACAAAATCATAGGTGATTTGGTGAATATGAAAAACTTATTCAAAAAGATTGTTGAGTAAATAAAGATACTGGATTTTAGAAAAACGGACTTTCGAGAAATTGAAAGTCCGTTTTTCGTTAGTTATCAATCATTTTGTGAAACTCAAATCTAAATATTCATTAATTATTTGTACTGATTTATTTTCAATTCAAAATAATAAAACTATCTTTGCACACGTTTGTATTTTAACTCATGAAAAGGAGAATCACAATAAAAGATATTGCAAAAGAGCTAAACATTCATCATTCTACGGTCTCACGTGCTTTACGAAATGACCCAAGAGTGAATGATAGCACGCGTGATTTAGTAATTGCTTCTGCCCGAAAACATGAATATCAAACGAATATGAATGCTGTGCAATTGCGTGGAACCACAAATCACACAATCGCATTGATTGTTCCCAACATCAATCATACTTTTTTTTCTGACATAGTTAGCCAACTTACAAATATAGCCTACAAAAAGGGATTTATAATTTCTGTTTTTCAGTCGAACGAAAATTTTGAACAAGAAATTGATATTGTAAATACAATTATCAAACAAAATTATGCCGGTGTAATTGCATCAATTTCAAAAACGACAACTGACAGCAAACACTTTAAGTTGCTCGAAACTTTTGGAATTCCATTGGTTTTTTTCGATCGTGTTTGTGAAGATATTACTACCCCAAAAGTATTAGTTGATAATTACAACATCAGCTTCGAAGCTACAGAAATTTTAATAAATAAAGGATATACTAAAATTGCAAATCTTACAGGCCCGAGCCATATAAACGTATTTCGCGACAGACAAAAAGGATATAATGATGCACTTTTGAAACATAATCTGATGTATCATCGCGAAATGATTATTGATGAGGAATTTACTGTTGAACTTGGGAAAAAGTGTTTAATTGATTTGACTTCTGAAAATGAAAAACCGGATGCAATCATTTCTTCTTCTATTCTCTTAACAATAGGAATTGCAGTTCAGGCACGCGAAATTTCGCTTAATATCCCGGAAGATTTAGCAATAATAGGCTTCGGTAATCATTTGACTTCATCTATAATGCAGCCTCAGATTACTTCAATTTATCAATCAGAAACTGAAATATCTTCAATCTCTTTTGA
>JBMOHG010000506.1:0-2641 GCA_049317965.1 Paludibacter sp. | reverse complement strand
CAAAATATCTACATTATAAACCAAAATATCTACATCAATGTTGATTGCAAATACTATTTTTGTACCCTGATATTTTTTCTACTCATTTCAAAAATAAAAAAATGAAACGTCTTCTGATTTTTGCGATTATTTTAATTGCCACTACACAAGCTTGGGCACAGTCTGTTATTATTAATGAAACAGCTGGCTGGCTCGAATCGGCTTACATAAAATGGCAGCCAGTAGCAGGAGCCACAAGTTACAATGTTTATTATACTGGTGGTGGAGCTACCGATAAAAAAATTGATACCCAACTAATTCGTAGTTATGGCACTTATTTTCGTGCTGATGTTTTGGGACTTGCAGCCGGAAATTACACGTTGAAAGTTGCACCGGTCATTTCGGGAGTTGAAGGTACAGCAACAACATCAGGAAGTGTAACAGTAGCAGCCCACGACCGTACAGGTTTTGCATTTGACGGTGGACGTGTTCCCGGAGCTTACAAAGCAGATGGAACGCCCAAAGATGGAGCCATAATTATTTATATAACTCAAAACACAAAAGACAACGTTTCGTTAAATGTCACAGGAGCTACCGTTAACCCTTGTGTAGGCTTACAAACCATTCTAGATGGATTCAAAAAAGGTAAAGATAATCGACCCTTAATTGTTCGTTTAATTGGAAATATCACCGACCTAAGTTATATGTTAGATGGAGATGTTGTGATTGAAAATAACAACAATGCATCGGGCTACATTACCTTCGAAGGTGTTGGGAGCGATGCTGTTGCTAATGGCTGGGGTATTCGGCTCAAAGGTGCAACAAACATCGAAGTACGCAATATTGGCGCAATGAACTGTAACAGTACTGCCGGCGATGATTTTGGCTTACAGCAGGATAATGATCACATCTGGCTACACAATTGCGATTTGTTTTATGGTAATGCAGGTAGCGATGCCGACCAGATTAAAGGCGATGGCGCATTGGACAACAAAGGTTCAACCTACATAACATTCTCTTATAATCACTTTTGGGATAACGGAAAAGCCAGTTTGTTGGGTTTGAGCGAAGGTACTACAACCGGGCTCTATATTACCTATCATCACAATTGGTTCGATCATTCCGATTCACGTCACCCACGTGTTCGATATTATTCTGCACATGTTTATAATAACTATTACGACGGCAATGCAAAATATGGAGTTGGATCAACACTGGGTTCTTCTGTATTTGTCGAAGGTAACTATTTCCGTAATTGCAAACGCCCCATGATGACTTCAATGCAAGGAACTGATGTGTGGGATGAAGCCGGCCAACAGAATAATGCAGGAACGATAGGAACATTTTCGGGCGAAGATGGCGGAACTATTAAGTCGTACAATAACACTTTCGATTATACAACAGTTTCATTGCGCTTTGTAGCCTATGGCGATACCAATCCATTATATAACATCGCGGGTAAAATCAGTTCTACAATTGATTTCGACGCTTATGGTGCTACATCAAGAGCCGAAGTTGTTCCGGCTACAGTAAAATCGTTTGCGGGTGGAAATACCTACAATAATTTTGATACCGATGCTGCTTTATATGTAAAAAATCTAACGATTGATCAACCGGCAACGGCTAAAGCCAAGGTGATGCAATATGCAGGTCGTGTAGCAGGAGGTGATTTAAAATTTACATTTAATAATGCAGTTGATGATCCGGCATATTTAGTGAATACTACTATTAAAACCGCGCTAACCAACTATACATCAACATTGGTTGCTGTACAAGGTGAAAACAATACACCCGTTAGCAGTCAAACACTTATCTCAACTACCAACAATAACCAAACTGTGGCAAGCGGAACAGCCATTAGCACCATTGTTTTCACTTGGGGTGGCGATGCTACAGATGCTACCGTAACCGGATTGCCTGCATCGGGTATTAGTTTCGTGAAAAATGCAACAGCCAAAACCATTACTATCACAGGTACACCATCGGCTACTGTTACTTACTCCATTTCTACTATTGGAACCGCGGGTACACCAGCTACAGGATCGGGAACTATAACAGTTGGCGGTTCAACTACAGCCGATATGGTACATAATTTCACTACTTCAGCCAAAACCAGTACATTTTACAGCATTACAGGCAATATGTCATCTAGTCCGGGTACGGTTTCTTATGCAGGTTTAACTTTGTCGCAATGTTTAAAAATGGAGTCCAGCACTTCAATAACATGTACTACAACACAAGCAGGAACACTCACACTGGTATTTGATGCTACATTTGTTGGTACTGTAAAAGTGAATACTATAAGCTATACTGCAGTAGCTGGCGTGGTTACAGTTTCAATTCCTGCCGGGTCAATCATTATTGCCAAAGGATCAACTGCCAACCTTTACTATATGAGTATTGCTTATAATTTGACTACAGTTCATAATGCACAAACTACCAACCTGAGCCTGTATCCAAATCCGGTTATGAATAGTTTATACATATCATCAGATGTTATTGTAGAAAAGGTGGAAGTTTACACTATGACAGGCGTTTTGGTACAACATAACGATGGTAATGTCAAAACCATTAATATGAGTCGCTTGAGTAGTGGAAGCTATCTTGTAAAAATATTTACCGAAAAAGATGTAATCAAACAAATGATTATTAAAAAGTAATA
>JBMOHG010000505.1:0-2647 GCA_049317965.1 Paludibacter sp. | reverse complement strand
ATCTCTTTTAATTTTTGTCGTACCAATTGGAAATTAGACTTGAAACGTTTTACTTTCTCGGGATTTTTGGAAGTGATATCTGCCTCGCAAAGCATCATCAAATCGTCAATATCATCACCGGCATCAAAAAGTAAACGCCTGATGGCCGAATCGGTCACTTCGTCTTCACTCAACACGATGGGACGCATGTGGAGTGTCACCATCTTTTGAACATATTTCATTTTTTCGTTGGTAGGCAATTTCATTCTCCTGAAAATCTCAGGTATCATTTTTTCACCTACAAAGTTATGGTTGTGAAACGTCCATCCCATGCGCCCATCAAATCTTTTGGTGCGGGGTTTGCCAATGTCGTGAAGTAATGCCGCCCATCGTAACCACAAATTGTCGGTATGTTCGCACAAACCATCCAATACGGCTAATGTGTGGTAGAAATTGTCTTTATGTCCTACACCGTCTTTGGTTTCAGCACCTTTCAACGCCAACACTTCGGGAAAAATAAGTTGAAGTAATCCTGTTTTTTCGAGCAAAATAAAACCCACCGAAGGTTTGCGCGACATCATGATTTTATTCAATTCGTCAGCAATTCGTTCTTTGGTAATGATTTCGATTCGTTCTTTGTTTCGGGCAATGGCATCAAAAGTATTTGTTTCCAAAAAGAAACCAAGTTGAGCCGAAAACCTAATGCCGCGCATCATTCTGAGCGGATCGTCCGAAAATGTAATATCAGGATTGAGCGGTGTGCGAATCACAAAGTTTTTGAGGTCATTAAGTCCGCCAAAAGGATCAATCAATTCACCGAAACGCTCTTTATTCAAACATATTGCCAACGCGTTCATAGTGAAATCGCGTCTGTTCTGGTCATCTTCCAAGGTTCCATCCTCCACTATTGGATTTCTGGAATCTCGTTGATACGATTCTTTGCGTGCACCCACAAATTCCACTTCCAGATCTTTTAATTTAACCTGAGCAGTTCCATAGTTCTTAAAAACGGTGAGATGTGCTTTCTTTCCAAGCTTTAAAGCTACCTTTTGTGCTAATTCAATTCCACTGCCAACTACCACCACATCAATGTCTTTCGAGGGTCGTTTAAGGAAAATATCACGAACATAACCTCCAATTACATAACATTCCTGTTTTTGTTCGTCGGCTGCTTCCGAAATGATTGTAAATATTTTATCCTGAAGAAATTCTTTCATAAATTTATATCGAAATATTGGGATGGCAAAGGTAAGGCATTCTGTTCAAATGACAAAAATAACTATTTAGCAATGATGAATATAAAGTTATTTCTAAAATCTTAAATGGGGGCTTTATACCTTAAATTGTTTTCCAAAATGGATGTTTTTATGTACTTTTGCAGAAATTACCCGAATATTTTCAATTTAGATTCATAGAATGCTAATTTGAAATGTTCATTTTTTCTAATCGAAAAGTTTTTATTAAACAACAAGTTATCTATGAATACCATTCAGATTAAAGACAAACATTTTTCTTTGTCCATACCGGAGGCCGATATTCAAACAGCTGTACGAAGAGTGGCTGAGGCCATAAATGCTGATTTAGCCGATACAAATCCACTTTTTATTTGTGTTCTCAATGGAGCTTTTATGTTTGCCGGCGACTTGATGAAAACGGTAAATTTTCCTTGCGAAATTACTTTCATTAAACTTTCATCTTATGATGGATTATACACTACCGGCACTGTGAAGGAAATTATTGGCCTGAACGAAAGTGTTGTTGGACGCACTGTGGTAGTTGTTGAAGATATTGTTGATACCGGCATTACCATGGAACGCATTTTAAGTTCGCTGCGTGCTAAAGGTGCTAAACAAATTCATGTGGCTACATTTTTGCAAAAACCCGAAGCGTTGCAACGCGATATTACCGTGGATTATGTAGCGATGAAAATTCCAAATGATTTTATTGTAGGTTATGGTCTTGATTATGATGGTTATGGTCGCAACTTAAAAGATATTTATACAGTAGTTGGTTGATTTTTGAATTAATAGTAAATTGTTTTATAGGCATTTAGGTAAAAAGGTTATTAGTTAAATAGGTTATTTTAGAGTTTTATGTTGAATATTATTATTTGTGGTGCTCCCGGATGCGGGAAAGGTACACAAAGTGATTTGTTAGTTGAAAAATACAAATTGGAGCATTTGTCCACTGGCGATTTATTGCGTAAGGAAATAGCTACCAAAAGTGAATTGGGCTTAATTGCAGAGAGTTACATAGTTAATGGGAATTTAGTGCCCGATGAAATGATTATTAATATACTTACAAAGTCGATTGATAATCAGGAAGAAGGAGTAAATGGTGTTATTTTGGATGGATTTCCACGAACGGTGGCACAAGCTGAAGCTTTAGAAATAATGCTAAATAAGGTGGATAAGCAAATTGCTGTTTTGGTGGATTTAAAAGTTGATAATGACGAATTAATCAACCGCTTACTGCATCGTGGTGAAACTTCCGGACGTTGTGACGATAATCTGGAAATAATTAAAAAACGGTTGGAAGTGTATGAAGTAAAAACTGCTCCGGTGAGTGATTTTTACAAAAACAACAATAAATATGCCGCTATAAACGGTATGGGAAGTGTTGAAGAAATTTTTGGAAGAATTTCGGAAGTTATCGACTCTAAAATACA
>JBMOHG010000504.1:0-2657 GCA_049317965.1 Paludibacter sp. | reverse complement strand
TTTATATTCCCTTCAATAAACTTTTCAGGAACGCTTTCTTTCACTATTTGTATCATCTCCTCATGCGAGTAGCCTCTGAATTCGGCATAGATGGCAAGCATCACGATATTCATCATTTTGCTGATATCAAAATCCGTACTTTTATACTCTTCGGGATCAATAATAAATGTCTTCTTTCCCGACCTTTTTATCAGCTCTGTTTTAGATTCAGTCATATCTTTCTCCAGTCGGGTATTTACACTGGAAGTTGATAATTCAAAAGTACTTGAGAAAACGATGCCATCGTCTTTCAGGCAATGCAAATACCGGAGTGTTTCCGTTTGTTCAAAAGATAAAAGGTAATCCACATCACCCGCTTTGATAAAAGGGGATAATACCGGCTTAGTTGAATACCGGAAATGACTTTCGACACCTCCACCACGTTGCCCTAAACCAATTACATCCGATATTTTTAACTCATAACCAAGTTTCATATAATACTTGCTTAAGAGGTTGCTGAAAAGGAGAATACCTTGTCCTCCCACACCAGCTATGATAATATTTTTTCCTGTGTCCTGCATTTTTATGATTTTATGGCGTCAAACTTACATGCTGTTGAACATAATCCACAGCCCACACAAAGATCCTCGTTAATAACTATTTCAACCTTTCCGTCAGTTGCTTTTTTACTCTCTATAGCTAAACATCCTATTTTGATACATTTCCGACATTGAGTACAAAGTTCCTGATCAATAGAATAAGCATCACCTTTAGGCAGCTTAAATTTGGTAACACACGGTTTTTCTACAATAACTACAGAATTTGTATTTGAATTTACCGCATTCAGAATAGCTTTTTCAAGATTTTCAAATTCGTATGCATCTACAGTTACAATATCTTTTACACCTATAGCTTCGCATACTTTGGCAATTTCAAGTTTATTTTCCGGTTTGTAATTAAACCCAAACTCGCTTGAAGCCACATGTTGACCACCGGTCATTGCCAGACAGCTATTGTCAACAATAATCGTAGTTGACTTACTGTCATTGAATATCAGATTCATCAGCCCGTTGATTCCTGTTGCCCAAAAACCACCATCGCCTATCATCGCAACAAATTTTTCTTTATGATCTTTAGCTACATTGTAACCATGAGCAAGCGCAATGCTCGACCCCATGCATTTTTGTAGTTGATAGGATTCCATGTGCGGAAAACAGCCTATTAAACCACAGGTAACATCTGCAGCCCCCTTGATTTTATGATTTCGTAATATTTGTGATATGAAGAGGTGTGAACATCCGGCACAACTAACAGGCAGACGGAAAGGAATGCCTTCCATAAGCTTTCTTTTTGGTGCGTCCGGTACGAGTTTTTCCTCAATAATATCAGGAGTAAAACGCATCATGACTGGGAATTTAGGGAATAATTCTTTTCCGATGACCGCAATTCCCAAATCCTTGATATTCTTTTCCATAATATCATGACCATCTTCAATCACATAGAGTTTCTCTACATGTCCGGCTAATTCACGAATCAGCTTTTCAGGAAGCGGCATAACCATACCCAGCTTTAACATGGAGGCATCGGGTAAAACTTCTTTGGTGTAAAAGTAAGGAGTTCCTGCTGTAATTACCCCAATCTTTTTTCCTTTCAATTCTAGTTTATTAATATCGAAGTCGTTACTGTCCGCAGCCAAGCGCTTCATCTGCGCAGGGAAATCATGAAAACATTTGACCAACTTGGGATGTTCAGAACCTTTTGCATTCATCATCATGGTTGTCATGATAACTTTACTGAAACTTACAGGATATTTAACTCTGCATTTTGCTTCGTACGTGTACTCTTCATCAATGGCAACTCCACTGGTTGTTTTGCATATTACTGATGTAATTTTAAGTATAACCGGTGTACTGTATTCTTCGCTAATCTCGAATGCTTTAATCATTAGATCTTTAGCCTCCTGACTGTCGCTTGGCTCCAACACCGGGATATTAAACATATTTCCATAATGACGAACATCATTATAGTCATCACCCGCAATACGGCCAACATCGTCGCCAACCACCAATACCAGTCCACCGTTAATCTGACTGCCGGCAGCTCCACCCAATGCATCTGCTGCCACATGTAAACCTACTGTTTTCATTACTGCCAGGCTACGATAACCTGCATAAGAAGCTCCAATGGCTACTTCTAAACCAACTTTCTCATTCGTCGACCATTCGCAATAAATATTAGGGTATCGTTGTTGAGTATAATCCATTACTTCTGTGGAAGGTGTGCCCGGGAAACCGGAAGCAACTTTGACACCTGCTTCAAATGCACCTCTGGCAACAGCTTCATTACCATTCATCATTTTCAATGTGGTAATCTTATTTTCTGTATGCATATTAAAAAAAATTCCTTTTATTGTTTCTTGTTTTTATCAATTTTCTGATAATTCAGCACAAAAATACTAGTTTTTTGTTACACTCCAAAATCAAACTGTAATTTAATTAATGAAACTGTAACTTTGTTGTCATAAAATCACCTTGAAAACTTACAGATGAGTTTAATCCAAAGTCGCATTTGAAGGTATAAATGAACAATTAGGCAGTAACTCCATGCTGCCGCACGAATTTTAGAGTGCAACATTACTAACAGTTACCTTTTTCCCAAGTGATACAATCCGAGCAAGA
>JBMOHG010000503.1:0-2689 GCA_049317965.1 Paludibacter sp. | reverse complement strand
CAACGCAGCTTCCCATAAAATGGGTGACCCATTATCGTTTTGCATCCACATAAGCCCGGTTGCACTATCGGTAATCGTTCCATTGCCGTTATCAACAAAATTATTTTTACCATAATCGTTATTACCACGTACATACATAACATAGTATTTTTTAACGTTGTTTGCAGGATAACCTTTAATACGCCCATCAGCAAAGTTAACACCAAACATTGTTGAGCTACCATTCATTGTAGTAGAAACATAGATAGATGAGGTGGCATATTGAGCATCAATCAATCTCTCATTCGAAGTTGCTCCATGACTGCTCGAATTTATATCGCCATAGCCAAACGTAAAGAAACTGGTATTAATAAATGGCACTGCAGTTCCTTGAGTAGTTGCTGTTGGATTTGCCTCTGCTCCATAATACATAATAAGGGAGTATTGTTCTTTTATGGTTGGAAGTCGCCAATCGGTGTAACCTCCTGTTTTGCACGAAGCAGCTCCTGCCAATGCAACAGTATAAGTCGATTTGTCGTAATAATTGATAGTTCCATCACCATTTTTGTCGGTGGTTTTTTCCCACATTAATCCTGTAACATTATCTGTAATTGTACCATCGCCATTGTCGGTGTACGAAGGTGTGTTTCCGGAATGATTGGTATTTTGACCGTAAAATGCTTGACCCTCGGTGGGTAAACTAATAATACCGGTGTTGTTATACGAATTTGTTTGACCCGTACCCACAACTTTGGATGTCTGTCCGTAAATCGATACACAACATTGCGATAGCAACAATGCGCTGGCAATAATACCATTAAATTTCGTAGTTTTCATAAGTTATTCTTTTTAATGATGAATTTTATTATTGAATTACTGTTCTGAACAAAATAAACACCGCTTTGAAAATCAGATGTTTCGATAGTTTGGGAATCATTAATTATGCCTTTCCACGCCAAAACTCCAAGTTCATTATAGATAGCGGTTTCACCCGAAAGACCAGACAGAGTAATGGAGTTTGAAGCCGGATTTGGAATAACAGTCGCATCTTTCAGCACCACCGGATGAATGCCTGTTGCAGCATTTGCAGTATATTGTACAATATTCGAAGTATTTATATATTCATATTTCGATTTTGTGGAATTCCAGTTTCGTTTTTTCCAAGTAATTGTCACATTACGGTCATTTATCCCGTCACCACTAACTTCTACCAGCGCATATCCAAATTCCATATCATGAAACATGCGTTTGGGAGTGTATGGTGTATTGGTGCCGTTGTAGTTATACTGCGACATTAACCAACCGCCACCTGTGCCTACAAGATATTGAATTACATCATTATTAGTATTGACATCACCATCATCAATGTTGGCCACATCTACAAAATGGTCGTGTCCACAGAAATAGACCTTCACACCAGCCTGCGAAAGACTTTGCCAGAAAGTATTCCGTGCTGCAACGGAGTCATCAAGACAATCAGTATGAAATACTTTAAAGGCTGCTTCGTGTCCAAAAACAAAAACATGAGGTTGTTTATTGGCTGCAAGTTGCTGGTCTAGCCACGGTTGATTTACCTGATGAATGGTTTTATAGTCATCGAGACCTATAAACAATGCATTTTTATGTATAAAAGAATAGGTGAAATTAACCTCGCCCGAAGGTCCGTTTTGCGGAAGAGCATAAGAGCCTGAAAAAACATTGTTCCAGGCAAGAGTATTGTTTTTTGCATCATCTTCATGGTTTCCATAAATTGGATAAACACCTATACCCTTATCATACAAAGGCATTAATAGGGTTTGCCAATGTTCTAATTCGCTCTGAAGTTTTGTGCTTGAACATGCAAGACCACCTTCTACAATATCGCCCGGAACTAAAAGACACTCAATATTATCAGCAATCATAAATGGAATCATCTCTGCAATTGTGTCTGACGAACCAACATGCGTATCTCCAACAACTGCGAAACGCCATTTTGTTTGGGCTATTACCGTAAAATTCATAACGGAAGCAAACAGAAAAAGATAAATGTATTTAACTTGCTTACTCCACATAGTATTGATTTTTATCAAGAGTTTAAAATATTTATTATTCGTTTTTTAAAGTTTTAAGTCAAATTGACATAAACTCAGTCGTCAAAATAATTAGTTTTAAATTGAGAATAAAAATAAATTCAGTAAATAGCATTATTTCATCAATAGAAGAGACAATTTGTAAGTTCTTTCAAGTTTATTTAGGGTTTAATCGATTTGTCAGTCCGTTTATAGTGAAGTTGAATTAGTCCTTTGTCAAACTGTTTTGTCGAAAATAATTCTAATACTTGTTCAGGTCGCCCGTCTTTAAAGAGTTTTATTCCATTACCAACTAATATTGGAATAATGGAAATGATAAACTCGTCAATTAAATTTTCAATTAGGAGTTCGTTTACAATCTCAGCTCCACCATCTACGAAGATACTTTTACCATGCTCGGTTTTTAGTTTTGAAATAAGGTCTCTCAGTTTGCCTGTATAAAAATTTATCTTGTCGATACTTGGTCTTGCTGTCCTTGTTATGATAAAAGTGTTTTTGTCAGCATGAGGAAATTCAGGCACCTGAGTCATTACCCAATCATAAGTCTTTCTACCAAGAATTACAGTATCCACCGATTTTACGAAGTCTGCATAACCATAGTCTTCTCCTGCCTGTTCAACAATTGAAAGAAAACTAAGGTC
>JBMOHG010000502.1:0-2691 GCA_049317965.1 Paludibacter sp. | reverse complement strand
GCCAACATGATTTCAGTAAAAACGTCGGTATTTTGAGCCACTTTGTTTACTACAACAGTTCCAACGCCTCCAGCGCCTATAATCAATACTTTTCCCATTTTCAGTTTTATAGTTGAGAAATTAATAAATTTAAAAAATAATTAGTGCAAAAATAATAGATTATTGATTTGAAAAAAAATAAATTCAGAAAAATATATCGTTAAGTTCAAATCTTCACAAACTTTCTAACAGCACTTTTCCCATTATCGAAATACAATATTAAAAAATAAATATTGGGTGATAATTTTTCAATGTTGATTTTATTATTTTGTGAGTAAGAAGATATTTCGTCAATTACAACTTTACCTAATATATCAGTTATTTTATATGATTTTATAGTTAAATTGTTACTGAAAATATTAATAGTAGCCTGTGCCTGAGTTGGATAAATTTTGATATTATTGTCGAATCTAATATCGTTAATGCCCAATACTTTGTTCGAACTAATCCAATTTGATGCATTACTGTTATCGGAATTCAAATTGACTAACTCTAAAAATGCACCAATACCATCTGCTTCGATTGGCCATGGTGAACTGTCGAAGTATTCAACTTTGTCGATAATATTACCAAAAGCATCTGCTAGTACCAGTTTTTGTGTCTTATTTGAAAGCGTTCTTGTAAATTGACCGAAGGATTTCAAACCATAAAAAAGTTCAAAAACCTTTGAATTGCTTGACAAATATATTTTCTGATTTGCACCAATAGTAGAATTTACGGGAAATTGATACGTAATTCCTAATTCGCGAAAATAAATACCTGTAAGATTAACAGTAACATTGCTGTTGTTTGTGATTTCGATAAACTCCAAACTATCACTCAAATTTGCACCGGACATGGTAGGGTTATAATGAATTTTGGAAATTACCAATGCAGGTAGTGAAACGTTTGAACATGTCTGAGCACTACTCAACCTTGCATTCAACCATATTATTCGATTTTGCAGCCACGTTTTTATCGCACTTATCTGTGCCGCCTGATTACCAACAGTACCCCATTTTGCTTGTTCTCTTACCGCTGCCTCCGAAACAAGACTTACCAATTGGTCAATTCTGTTTGCTATTACACTATAATTAAGTGGTTGATTAGATGCAGTAAGTTCAATCCAACGTTTTGACATATAACAAAGAAAAGTAGGATTAGCAAATAAATCCCTCCAAAATTTTGCTCCTACATTATCTCCATCGTTAAATTGCCATACATCGGTGTGACTTCTATCAAATCCCCAGCTAAAAAGGTCATTTCCATAAGTTAAGTTGAAGTCCCAAATTGGACCTGCTTTCAATTTACCATTTCTATCTTTATGAAAATAAGTGCTATAGGTGTACCCATCAGGGTTTGAAGCCAGTTCATTCATTAACATAAAATCCACAAAAGTGGGCACATCAATTATTGATGGATAGCCATTTATGATGGAGCTGTTTTGAGCTGTCATAACACTTTGAAGTGCTGTAAATTGACTGCGAATGTAGGTGGTTTGTTGAGCTGTAACCACTTCTGGATCCGGACTTTCATGAATAAAATTAACTGATGACATTGACCATGCAACAGGATCATTTCCAGTGGTTTTATCACATTTAGTTACATAACCTCCTGTCACATTTGGATTTGAATTGTCTGTGGTTGTCAATTTCAATACATTTATTCTTTCACTGTCCACTTTTAGCTTCTCCATAAAAATGTACAAGCCTTTATAA
Organism: Paludibacter sp.; assembly: GCA_049317965.1. GTDB lineage: Bacteria > Bacteroidota > Bacteroidia > Bacteroidales > Paludibacteraceae > Paludibacter. The sequence continues at coordinate 955 of JBMOHG010000502.1, read as the reverse complement.
TCTCCATTTACTATCACTTCGCAATACATTTCTCTAGGCGAATAATTCCCAATATTTTTATATAATTCGTATGATAAAAAATCTCTTATTAACGATGGATCAAAAGCAAGTGAATTCAAAACCCAATCATTTTCCTTGGGCATTCCAAGTATACTTACATTATTGTTTGTAATATTATCACTTTTCAAAGTAGTTAATCCATAAGGCTTTTTGGGAAGTTCTTGGGAAGATGAGCCCCTTTTTTCAATGCCAATTCTACCGGTATAGTTTAAAAAAACGGCTGTGTTTTGGTCACTCACATAATTTCTTGTTCCATCTGGGTGATAGATAATCTTCATGTTTGCAAGCACTTTTGGATCATCAGGAATTTCATAAGGTTTTCCTGTACTCGGATTGTTATCGGTAGTAATAATTACAATTGGGAAATTACTGTCAGTTAATGCATAAATTTTTAATGCAATAAAAAACAATAATATTATTGTGAGGAAACGTATATTTTTCATGTTATTTTCCGAATGACTTATAAACAACAATTTAATTGACGAATTAGAATTAATCCAGTTTATAATTAATTGTTTCATAAATCCTACAAATATAATAACAATTACCGACAAATAGTCATCGTTTATGAAGTTTTGTATTCGAAACAAATGATATAATTTTTAATGCCAAGATACTTGAGGAATTTTTCAATTCTCAAATGACATATTTAAAAAATATCTGATCAGAATTTCCCATCCCATTCATTATAAAATTCATTCAAGTATTCTTCCATAAATCGATGCCTGTGTTCTGCCATATTTCTACCGGTTTCGGTATTCATCCTGTCTTTGAGTGTGAGGAGTTTTTCGTAAAAATGATTTAGGGTCGGGGCAGTGCTCAGCTTATATTCCTCTTTTGACATATTCAGATTGGGTTTTATTGCAGGATTATACATTTCCCTGTTTTTAAAACC
>JBMOHG010000501.1:0-2697 GCA_049317965.1 Paludibacter sp. | reverse complement strand
TTCCCACAGTGAGTTCTTGCTCTGTATTCAACACATTGTCTTTCAAGATAATTTTTGTATCAGCATCAAAATTTCTTATGTCAGTAGCTTTTATAGTAAAGTTGTTTGAAGCTCCGGTAGTGAATCCCAATGGCATTTGTTCGTCAAGCGTGTAATTATTCAACCCATTGATAGCCAGTATTTCGGTACCTGCCAATGTATATAGTTCAGGTATTGCCACATTGTCATTGGTCATTTTAGGTGAATCGTAATTATCAAAGTCATTGGAAGCATTGGTGTTGAAAGCAATTACTGTTTCATCACTGTTCGTATCATTCGTCACAAGCAATCGCACCACTTTTTGTGTTTGCTCTGCAGGAGCTTTCAGTTTATTTGTGACATCAGTGACATCGGTATGAGAGCGTAATGTATTGGCAACAGTTAATGACGCTGTTGTATATCCCGAAGCTACTTTTACCCAGAATGCTTGCAATGGTGCAATGTATTGTGTAACATTTGCATGTCCAACACTACTAACGCCTCTTGCACCTAAAGCCAACGAAGAATTATAAGTATCAAAGCCCATAGCACCACCTGCACTGCACGAACGAGTCCAAATACTAGGCATTACTTCAGTTGGTAAAGTTATAGTTTGCCAGTCCAGATAGCAAGGATAAGGATTACCAATAAGATTGTACCCTCTTTTCTCGTTGCTATCATTTGCACGGCTTAAAGTGAACGTTTTACTACCCGTATAAAATCCTGTACCCGATAAGGTAACTGTAGTATTTGCTCCTAAACGAGCTGCATAACCTACGCCAACAGTTAAATCTGTAGTGTTGTCGGTAATTTCGGTATAAGCATGTGTAGGTTCAGAATAATACCATAATTTGTTTGCTACTGCTGCTGCATCAAATACACTACTTTTAACTGCACTTGTTAACGGATTTGCCACATACCAAAAACGACCATTTGGTGCCGTATTGAGTGTAGAACCTGTTAAATACTGTTGTATAGTTGCAGTTGTAAGATTTGTTGTGCCATTATCAATAAATGTTCCCGAACCAGTTGCATCACTTTTTAGCATGATGGATGTGGCAGTAAGTGTACTCGAATTGGTTAACTTTCCACCAGCTTCAACGATTAAGTTTTTTAATGTTTTTGTTGCATCAATGGTTAGATGTCCTCCACTTGATACATTTATTGTACTATTAGTTGCAAAACCAGATACATTTTGAGTTGAACTTACAAAAAGACCTTCATAAGCTCCTCTATCTACTGCATTTATACCTGTTGGACGAGCATTTCCTAAAATATCAGTTGTAACACCTGAACCCGACAAATCAGTACCTGTATTTATAGCAGGACAACCCGATTTCAAACTCCAATCGGCAGATGCTACCTGACTTTTAGTTGTAGCATCTGTTGATACACCTGCAAAACCAGTTGGGCTTGTAAAGGTGTTGTTTGGTGAAGTTGTTAGTGTTTTTATATTATTACCACTTCCTGCAGCGCCATTTATGACAACATTATCAGTGGCATTATAAGTAGCAACAACAGCAGTGGTAACACCCTGAATAGGCCCAGCTCCTGTATTTCCCCAAAAAATACAATTGGTCATTATACCTACTTTACCACTATAAGCTAATGCATAACCGCCAGGATTTGCATTATTTGCAATTGTGCAATTGTATAAATTATTACCAGGATTAGGAAATTTAATAGTATTATTTCCTGAGCTATTTGTTGTAGTACTATTATTTACAAAAATACAATTAGATAAGGTTGTACCAACTGAACCAGATGTGCCAGAACCATAAAAATAAAGGGCACTGACTGCATCAGATGTATTTGCCGCAGTAGTAATTTTATTGTCTCTGAAAATTGAGTTTTTGATAGAAGAAAATATTCCTTTTGCATTTAAACCACCACCTATTGCTAAGGTTGTATTTCCACTAAATATACAGCCATCGATGGTTGTAGATGCAGGTGCTGTTACTGAAAGGTCTAAAGTAGCACCACCACCATTAGTTGTAGCGGTATTATCTATAAACTGACAATTTTTTAAGCTTAATGATCCATTTGCACCAGTTGTATTTGCTAGATATGAGCCTAAACCACCACCTGCGAAAGTAGCCGTATTTGTTTTAAAAATACAATCTTCAAGCACTCCCCCAGTTCCATCGATCATAGCCATACCACCTCCATATAATGAAGTATTAGTTTCAATAGTACAGCCTTTTACAGTTGTAACAGGGCTTGAATTGTAAACAAATGCTACACCCCCAGCAATGACAGCACCGTTAGCGCCACTACCTCGTGTTACAGAGTTATTGTTAATATATGAATTTAATAACTGACCTCCCTGTATATATACACCTGCACCTTTACAAATATATGATCCACTGCTGCTTAAAGTATTGGCAGTAACGATACAATTTTGCATTATCCAGTAAGAATTTACCACAACACCTACTCCATTTACATTTGCTGCAACTCCGGTAATTTTGTATTTGGTAACCGTAATACCATCAATGTAGGATGTTGTTGTACCTGTACCTGTAATGATTCCCTTCCGGTTCGCATTATTACCGTCAATGGTTGTTGAACTCGTAAAGTTCCAAGCATTTGCACCTTTTAATCTGTCAGTTAGTACAGCTTCTGTTCCGGCAAAACCGCCATATAAACTTACACCATTTTTTAGTGTAATAGTACCAT
>JBMOHG010000500.1:0-2697 GCA_049317965.1 Paludibacter sp. | reverse complement strand
ATTGAAGGTGGGAACGTTCGGTTCGACCGACAATGGTTTAGGTGTAAACGCTGTTTCAAATTAATTGATGGACTTGAAAATCACATTCCTTGTAAAGACTGTAAGAATTTTTGCAACGATGAATTAACGCCGATAAATACCCTCTAATATGAGAATTCAGATATTATCCGACAATAAAAAACTGCACAGTATTCTTGAAAAAGAACATGGTTTGTGTATTTATATTGAAACAGACACCTATAAATGTTTGCTCGACACCGGAGCTTCTGACAAGTTTCTTCAGAATGCAGCCAACTTGGAAGTGGATATAAAAGCTATTGATTATGTATTTATTTCGCATGGACATGCTGACCACATTGGAGGTTTACAGGATTTTTTGAAAATAAATTCTAAAGCGAAAATTGTTTTGTCGCAGCATGCACTCACACAACGTTTCTACTCAAACCGTAATGGATTAAAGGAAATAAGCAGCGAAATAAACCTACAGAACACAGAAAATCGTTTTGTGTTTGTCGACTCAAAAACAGTATTCAAAGATGAAATTCATGTTTTTCCATGTCAAGTGTGTAGTAATCCTATGCCGAAAGCAAATAAAACACTATTAAAAAAGTCCGAAAATGAGATTGTTGCCGACGATTTTAATCATGAATTAATTGTTTGCTTTGGTAAGAATGAAATGATTGTATATTCTGGTTGTGCTCATTGTGGTGTCTTGAATATCCTGGACTCGGTAAAACAAACAATTGGAAAACCTATTTCTATGGTTTTTGGTGGATTCCATTTGCTTGATGGATATGAAGGACAATATGAAACAGAATTTGAAATAAACAAACTAGCTGATGAATTGACTTCACATTATCCCGAAACCAAATTTTACACAGGGCATTGTACAGGTGAAAATGTATATAAGCTATTGAAAGATAAACTGAAAGATAAATTAAAACAGTTTTATACTGGTTTTACGATATTGGTTTCAACAAACTAAATTTTGAAATTATGGCACGATTAAATGGAAAAGGACCTGAAAACGAAGGTTCGGGTACAGGTCGAAAATTAGGAAATTGTAGCACTCTGTCAGATGAAGAGAAAGTGAAAAAACTTGGAGTTGGTATGGGGAAAAGTCGTAAAGTTAGAAATACTACAGGACAAGGAAAACGCTTACAAAGCGGAATAAAGTAGAATTAGAATTTTTCAAAAACGGATGTAATTATGTCTGAATTTAATCAAAAAGGTCCTCTGGGACAAGGTTCCATGAGTGGCCGAAAAATGGGTAAAGTACCAATTTCGGTACAAAAGTAAAACAACAAACTTCAGTTGCCAGTGCAAGTACTGCTGAACCTTTACCTGAGAATAACGCAGGAAAAGGTTTTGGAACAGGAAAAGGCATGGGGCAAGGTGGAGGTATGGGATTGGGACGACATCATCGATTCAGAAATGGTCAATAATTAATTTTGAAGGGGGCATAAAACGCCCCTCTTTCCTTAATATCAATAAATAATTATAATAAAAACAATTCAAATGAAAATTGCAGTACCAACAAAACAAGACAACCAAATTGACGACCATTTCGGTCATTGTGAATTTTACACCATTTTTTTAGTTTCCGACATCAACGATATCTTAGCGGAAACAATTCTTAAATCACCACAAGGATGTGGTTGTAAATCAAACATAGCTTACGATTTAGCCGAAATGGATGTGAGGATTATGCTTGCAGGAGGAATTGGAGATGGAGCAGTCAACAAACTCGCTTCACAAAACATTCAGGTTATTCGTAACTGTAAAGGGGATGTGCATAAATTAGTAGAAGATTATCTGGCTGGAAATATTCAAGATGGAGGTTCAAATTGTGCTTCACATGCCCATGAAGAAGGACACGTTTGCAGCCATAACTAAAGTGAATTGTTTATGATTGAGCACGAATATAAATTTCGGGTTAGTTACCCCGATACAGATAAAATGGGGACTATGCATCATGCCAACTATGTGAAGTATTACGAAGCAGCACGTTGGGAGCTACTTCGCAGTATTGGTATTCCATATAATTCAGTTGAAGAATTAGGCGTAATGTGCCCCGTGATAAGTATGAAATTTAAGTTTCTGAAAACAACCCATTACGATGAACAACTCACAGTTAAAACGAGGCTAAAGAATATTGAAGGAGTGCGTATTTGGTTTTCATACAAGCTGTATAATGAGCAGAATGAACTAATCAATACGGCTGAAACAGAACTTGCGTTTGTTGGGCTGAACGATTGGAAGCCCTGCAAAGCTCCGGATTTTTTGCTAACGAGAATTGAAGCAAATAAAAAAGTATAGCATGAGCGATGAATTAGAAAAGAAAGTAAATAAAGCAATTTCGTATTTTGAAGACGGCTACAATTGCTCGCAAGCTGTATTTATGGCTTATGCCGACACCTATGGAATAGATTCTGAAACAGCAGCTAAACTGGGAACTTCTTTTGGCGGTGGTATGGGGCGACTGCGAGAAGTGTGCGGAGCAGTAAGTGGTATGTTTTTGGTATTGGGAATGCATTATCCGGCAACTGACACAAAAGACAAAACCGCTAAAACTAAAAATTACGATGCTGTTCAACGCACCGCCAAAGAATTCAAAGCTGAGATGGGTTCATATATTTGCGCCGACTTGCTAAAAACAAAGCATCAACCTGAAAATCCTGAACCCTCTGATCGAAA
>JBMOHG010000499.1:0-2702 GCA_049317965.1 Paludibacter sp. | reverse complement strand
GTTTCCGCTTCTTTAGCTTTTATTCGGGCATACCAACCTTCGCGTTCTTTTACCAAATCATATCCGCGTTTCGACAGATAATTATTGATACGGCCTTTGTATTTGCCAAAAGCCTCGTGTTTTTTGTTTGAATTTTCGGCATCAATTGCATACTCGCGCGCTTCTTTCAACCAAGCTAATATCTGCGATTTTTCTTCTTCTTTCAGACTGGGAATCATTTCGAGCGTGGCATCGTAGGTTACTTTTACCACTCCATAAGTTATTCCATCTTTTATCGCTTCTATTTGTAATTCGGTAAGATATAACGACAAATCACTTGGAAATGCAAAATGTGAACGATACAATGCAGCTTCTTTCTCGTTTTGAATAGCTGTCAAAGCACTGTTTTTTTCATCGCCTGTCAGTACCGATCGTTTGATTTTAGCCACAGCACTGTCGCGCTTGGCGTAAATATCGTTTAACGTAAAATACTTATTGGCAACTATGTTGGTTACATTTCGTACCACAGTGCTATCTTTCAGTTCCAACTTTTCAACCGTTTTTTTCGAGCGGTTCACTATGGTTTCTACATATTTTGAATCACGGTTTTTTGTGTCAAGTTCCACGGCTTGAACTGAAGGAACGAGTATCAAAATAATTAGAAGAACCCCTAAGAACCGACTGTAAACTAAGTTTGTTTTGACACTGAAAAATTGTTTTATATTCATTTTAAATTATTGTTAGGTGAACCTGGTACCCATTTGTGGATTATAACTTTCCTTTTTCAGCAAGGGTATCATAGTTATTTTTAGTATTTGTCCAGTCTATTTTCTTTTTGGTATCGATACCATTAATATATTTCTCAATATTGGTATATCCATCCCCGTTGCAGTCTTTCACGGCATCGGTAGCATCTTTCGGATTCAGGCCATTTGCTTTTTCCCAAGCATCGGGCATTCCATCTTTGTCGGTGTCAATATATGGTTTTCCTTTATATTCGGGATAACCACCCACCTGACGAATGTCGGTTATGATACCATTTTTGTACGAATCTTTTGGTAAACGGCGGTGTTTGAATTGATAAAAATCAACAGAATCAAGTCCTTCTTTGTAATATGCTTTTCCGGTACGAACCTGCTCAATAATATGTTCATCAACGATGTCACGTTTTGGAATATTAGCACCCACATTATTCAATACATAATCATAAGCATCCTGTGCTTTCATAATAGGAAATTCTGGTTTCGGAAAAGGTTCGTTCCAACGCATAGAATCGGTATATTGACCTGCATTTTCCATTTCTTCCACCTGTACACCACCATTCCAGTTGTCTTTTGTTACTGCCTCATTGCCATCCATTACGTTACCATTGCAATAAACGCGTCCAAAAACAAGGTAGCCCAGTTTACTACGACCCGATTCAGGTTTCAGCATACGATGTCCGATTGGAGCATTTTTGGGAGTGAGCGGACCTGGTTTGTAATAGTTGTTGATTATATTGTAAAGGGCAGTATAATCACCACCATCCACCGACCGGTTTGCCCAGTTATACACCACGTTATTTACAAAATTGAAAATACCATTCCAGCCAATAGATGGATTCCGTCCTGCATTATTTGCCCACAGATTCCGCATAAAAGAACAGTTTTCACCACCCAAGGTACTTCCAAATGCGTGATTATAAGTATCCAATGCTTGTGCCGAAATACTATTTTGAATTGTAACGTTAACTGTTGGTAGCTTCAACTCTTTGTTGCCATCTTTTGGATTAAACATGTGTCGGTAAAAAGAGATATTCTCATCTAAGCCCCACATACATGTACAGTGGTCAATCATTATGTTTCCAACAGGATTTCCTCCAAATGAATCATCGCGGCGCTCAACTTTTGTTTCTCCACGACGAAAACGTACATGACGCACTACCACATCATGCGTATTTACCCAAAATGATTCACCAGCCACACAAACTCCATCGCCGGGAGCAGTTTGTCCGGCAATGGTAAGGTATGGAGCTGCAACTATAATTGGAGATTTTAGTCGAATAATGCCTGCCACATTGAACACAACAATTCGTGCACCAACAGTTCCTTCGCAAGCCTCGCGTAATGTACCCGGACCACGATCTTCGAGGCTGGTTACTGTTAACACTTTACCGCCACGACCGCCAAATGAAAATTGACCACCACCTTCGGCACCAGGAAATGATGGAATTTTTGCCTGTGGTAAATCTGTAGGACGTGCAGCCCATGGAATGTAAGGTTTTCCTTTACAAGCATCAGCTTTAAGAACTGATATATTGGCTAACATAATGCTGTCGACAACTTTATTTTCCATTGTAATCATTTCATCGGCAGCAGCCTTTAAATCATTGGGAACATCGGGATATTGTGCGTGCAAAGAAATTGATGAAAAAAGCAGTACAACTAATAATTTCAGAAATGTTTTTGTGTTCATCTTTTGAATTGTAATAAGTAATGTGTAGGGTTTTGAAATTCATTAATTAAGACGCAAATATTATGCAATTGTACTCAAAAAAACGCACTTCTCAAAATTGAAAAAGTAGATTCCAACAAAAAAGAGTTTTAGATAAAATGTATATGTAAGTTGTTGCTCATTTTTCTTTTTTATCAGTCTGCTAAATAAATTTTGTCATTTCATTTTCTAAACGGTTACATTTCAACCAAAATAAACGTCTATCTTTACGTTTTGTATTGTACTGAAGA
>JBMOHG010000498.1:0-2746 GCA_049317965.1 Paludibacter sp. | reverse complement strand
AATTAAAGATGCAACAGATAATTATACTCAACTTATTGCAAGTTTAAAGCAAAGAAAAGCTATTTCATTATCAGAAAGCCAAAATGAACTTTTTCTTGATTTCTTTGAAAAATCTATCGAAATCAACGAAGATGAAATAAGTACGAGAATAAATAAGTTACATTCTCTAACTAACTATCCTTATCAAGCTTTAGAAGTTTCGTCCGAAGTAGACGAAGAGGTTGTAGCTGAGATTTTTACACGAATTAACAGTAAGGGTGTTTCATTAAACCAAGCTGACTTTATTTTGACACTTATCTCTGTTTTTTGGGAAGATGGAAGGACTCAGATTAATGACTTTTGCAAAAGTGCAAAAACAGTGCCTGATTCAACAACAAAAGACTCACCATTTAACTACATAATGCAGCCTGATGCACAAGATATTGTACGCGTAATCATAGGATTGGGGTTCAGACGCGCCAGAATGAAAGATGCCTATGCTATACTTAAAGGTAGAGATCCAGATACAAATAAGTACTCTACCGTATTGCGTGAAAAACAATTTGACATTTTCAAGGAAACTCTCAAAGATGTTATTAATACAACCAATTGGCACTCACTCATTAAAATTATACAGAGTATAGGTTATAAATCTTCGAGTTTAATTGCATCAGACAATTCAATTATCAATTCCTATATATTATTTCTAATTGGGAAACTAAATTTTAAAATTGATCATAAAGAATTGGACAATCTCATAGCAAGGTGGTTTTTTATGAGTTCATTAACTTCTAGATATTCTGGCTCATCAGAATCAATAATGGAATCGGATTTGAATAAAATTAAAACTTGTAAGGATGGAGAAGATTTTAAAAATGCAATTAATAATATAATCAACAGCACTTTAACAAATGATTTTTGGAATATCTCATTACCAAATGACATTCTTGTAACTTCAAATACAATTAGTCCTGTTGCAAATGCTTTTTTTGCAAGTCTAATTTACAATGGCACAAAAGCATTATTTTCCGAGAAAAAAGTAAGTGACTTATTTGACCCATCTATTAAAATCAAAAAGAATTCATTAGATAAGCATCATATTTTTCCAAAAGAGCACCTGAAAAATCAAGGTGTTGAGTTGACATTAATCAATCAAATTGCCAATCTTACTTATTTAGAATACATTGATAACATAAAAATATCTGATTCAGAACCAAAATTATATTACAATGAAATTAAGAATAAATACTATTCAACAAAACAGGATGTTTTAGAAAAAGCACTTGAGGAGCACGGTATTCCCAATGAATTTTATGAAATGGAGTATCCTGAATTTTTGATTGCAAGACGAAAAAGAATTGCTATACTGATTAAAGAGATGTTTTATAGTATTTAAGTTTAAACCACTTATCACATGTTTTTTAAACTAATAGCATGAAAAACGAAAAAAGCTTAGTCAACGATTCCTTTATTCAGGATATAAAATCGATAATTGGACACTCACGCTTACAGGCAGTTCGAAGCGTGGAGTTTTATCGCGTAGAGATGTATTGGAAAATGGGTGAGCGCATTTTCAACGAAGAACAACAAGGGAAAGAGCGTGCTGATTATGGGAAATACTTATTACGCAATTTGGCAAAAGAAATTGAGCCAGAGTTTGGTAGTGGGTTTTCGCTAAGAGTATTAGAGTAATGTCGTCAATTTTATCGTGTATTTCCAATTGCGTCCGCACTGCGTGCGCAATTGAACTTTATTTACCAACTGAAAGTCAATTGCTTGAAGAAATGAGAAAAGAAATGAAAATGTAAAAAAACTTATGACACAAACCCCTTCCTAAAAACAATCCACCGTCTGCGCTTCACGTTCGCTGAACTTAGTGAGCGACAAAATAATAAATGAAGTCTTGCTTGCATTGGCTGATGAAGCTGGTATGTAAAACAAAACTATTCAGGAGTTAAGTAACAATTATAATTCATCTTCTATATAGTTGCACTATCGGACTACTTTTATTACCTTTGTACCGTGGAAAAGAAACTTAAACTCAGAACCATAATTTTTTACAAGGACTACTTTCAGGAGTTCTTTGTAAAACAACGGGAAAAAGTACAAGATAAAATTATCTGGACTTTTGAATTGATAGAAGAGCTTCAAAGGATTCCTGAAACTTATCTTAAACACATAGAAAACACTGATGGTCTTTTTGAAATACGAGTACAATTGGGTAGCGATATTTTTCGCATTTTCTGTTTCTTTGACAAAGGAAATTTAGTAATTATTACAAATGGATTTAGGAAGAAAACTCAAAAAACACCAAAAAGTGAAATTGAAAAAGCACTTAAAATAAAGCAAGAATATGAAAACAGAAAACAATAATTTACTGACTCTTAACGAGTTTAAAGAAAGGAATTATGGCAAAATTGGTACGTTTAAACGCGATGCGCTTGAAGCTGGTTATGAAAATTTTAAAATCGGTGCCCTGATACATGATACAAGAATAGAAAAAGGGATGACGCAAGAAGAACTGGCTATAAAAGTTGGAACAACAAAATCTTATATTTCGAAAATTGAAAATAATTTAAAAGAAACCCGAATTTCAACTCTTCAAAAAATTGTTGAATTAGGATTTGGCGGTCATTTAGAACTTTCTATTAAACTATAAAAAAATTGACCTAACTTGAGTATTTGTAATTAAAAAACTTATGACACAACTCCCTTCCTGGAAACAATCCACCATCTACGCTTCACGTTCGCTGAACCTGGTGAGCGA
>JBMOHG010000497.1:0-2751 GCA_049317965.1 Paludibacter sp. | reverse complement strand
TAACCGAGTACGAACCAAAACACAGAGAGGCGGCACAAAGGTAATACAATATATGTTAATTGATAAAGCATTGCTTACTATTAACCACGCAGGTTCGCGCATGTAGTTGCATGTGCCTGATTGACTGCGAAAGTGAAAGACGGTTCCAACTATAAGAGCCTTAAAAGATTAGGAAACATTACCAAAACAAAAAAAACTAAATGAAAACTAAATATCTAAATTTGGCGATAACATTTATAGTGATTATTGCGATGAGCGGATGTAAGAAAGAAACCACAGAAACTGTTACTTCTAAAAACGCAAATGATCAAATTCTGAAATATAAATCCATTGAAGATTTTGATAAAAGCGTTTCCACAGTACTAAAAATGACACCTGAAGAAAGGAAACTGTGGGCTAAAGAAAAAAGTTTCGTATCATTTGGGGTAAAATGTGATGAAATATATAGTAATTCTCATCCTGAAAATTTTACAACAATTGAACAATTCAAGAAGTTGGTTGAAAATAATTCAGCATTTTTGCTTTTAGAAAAACAAGAAAATGGTGAATTTTCCCTTGAAACTGTTATTTCTAAAAGCCCTTTTAGGTATTTTGCAAATCTTGAAAGAATGTATCAAATAGATGATAAGATTTATAAAGTACTTGAGGAAGGAATTATAAGTACAAACAGCAAAAACATTGAAAAGTTAAAGTTAGTTAACGAACAAAACTATGCTTTAAAATATGTTAAGGACCCTGACTTGGTTTTTTCGAATTTCCTAAATGGACAAGAGTTATCAACTCAAACTAAAAGTACGATGATTATTGGATGCGGCAATAATATTGATGATTACCAAAGTAGTGGTAATGATAGAACTCATTTATGGATAGACACATACCCTCAAAACTATACTGACAATAATGGAGATGCTTGTTCAAGAAATATCTTTCATTATAAGGTTCGGCCTTATAAAAGAACACTTGGAGTATGGTATTATTGCACTAGAACTGTAACTTTTTGCATTACTAGTGCTTCTGCGGGCAGATCTGTTGGGTCCATGTTGAACATCAAATACGACTACTTTAGTTTGCCACAAGTGACTCAATCCACTCAGTTATTGGAGAATACTATTGAAGGGACAGGAAGTCTTGGTAGTTATTACAGTAATGGGACTTATGGATTTAGCTATTATAATTGTTGGGCTGATACGCCATCATCTCCAACAGTAAATCTTAATTGTTACTAATAATTTCTCATAATTAGGCTGTCTCTAAAGAAATATAATCACATCGTAAATAGATATGCATATTGTAATAAAGGAAACGTACTAAACACATTTTGAATTTCAATTGTTGGTTTCTGGTCGTATTGTCTTTACTTTGTTTTATTAAAACAATGTGGTTTAAATATATCTTTGGAAGGCAGCCTCTTTAATAAAGTTAATGTATTGTTATCCAATATAATACATATATCTGTTGAAAAGGCCATTTCTTATAAAGCAGATTTCAATTGTGATATATTTGGAGATCAAAAAAATAACTTAATAAATGAAACAAATTGCACTCTTTTTTCTCTTAACTTTCTATTGTTTAATAAATACTCTAAATGCGCAAAATGCATTAATCAAAGGTCGTATTACTGTCAAAGCCTCATATTCCAAATACCGACCCATGTTTTTGAACGGCGCAAAACCTGGTAATTGGCGTATGGAGATCAATTATGGTCTAATGAAATATCTGGAGACTGGAATATATATAGGTTACAGCAGGTTCTATGCTTTATCCTTACATCAGGTTGCATCAGGTAGTAACATTGGACGAACTAATTCACCTTTTTATGGTATTAATATAAATATTCATTTACTGCCGTTATTAATAAAGAAAGATGATTTTAGGTTCGATTTATATTTGCTGGGAAAATTCGGAGGAAATTATTACTTTACTAATGCTGACTATTTCCCTGAACGAGGTCACCGAACAGAATATGGTTTTGGAGTTGGTATTTCATTCTATCTCTGGAAACATACCGGGATTTATGCAGAATATAGTAGAGGAAAATACAGTTATTACGATTACCCTCCCGGTACATTTGAAAACACTCTGCAAGCAAATTTTCGTTTCGGTATTACTTACAAATTCAAATATCTTCGGCCATAAAGAAACTGATAATTATTTTCAGTTCCTGTAATGTCTAATGTATTTTTATGCTCAAACAGATGCTTAACAAATTGAGTTTTCACTTTCAGGTGTGGATGTTTTTATTCTTTATACTATTACTCTCTTCCTGCCGTAAACTCGTTCAATCCGATTTTCCTGATTTTAAACAAGTCCCGACTGTTAATAGTTTTCTTTCAGCCGATAGCTTGCTGAAAGTTCATATTTCCCTTGCTTCAAAACTCGATACCAATGAGCTGAAAGGACTGGAAAACGCGCAAGTTCAACTGTATGTGGATGATGTATTTAAGGAACTTTTAACTTCAGCAGGGAATGGCGTTTTTACTTCTAAAACGATTGTTGAACCGTTAAAAAAATACGAATGTAGAGTTGATATACCAGGTTATGAATCGGTTAGCTGCATTTCTTCAATTCCAAAACCTAGCCACCTACGAGATATTATACACATATCTGTTGCAGGGAAAGACCAGGAAGGAATGACGTATCCCGCAGTTAAATTCACCTTCAGCAATACTAAAAATGAGAAAAGTTACTATGAAGTACGAATCCGCTTAATTGAATATGGTTCGGAACAAATTGCTGATATGTACAATATCG
>JBMOHG010000496.1:0-2757 GCA_049317965.1 Paludibacter sp. | reverse complement strand
TTACATTTAATTGTCCGCCTGAAACCTCGGTATAATAATCTTTAAAACTTCCAATGCCAGCATACTTTGGTTGATTCATCATGTTCAGAAAAGTCTGTTGATTTTGAGTGGTTTGAGTATCGCTAAAATTGACCAATACCATTAAAAGCTTTACATTTCCTGTGCTGGGAAAAGTTTTATTTATTATTGAATTCGGATTAATAATCCCGCTTTTGGCTCGTTTAAGTGTAGAATAATGTTCACTTTTCAAAAACTCATTTTCATCATTCGAACGGCTCCCTGGATTATGAGCCACCCAAACGGTACTTTTCAATCGGCCAGTTACGTCCGTAAAAGCATAATAATAAAGTTCATTTGTTTGATCTTTAATAATCTCAAAACCATCGATGGTGGTTAAAGTATGAGCCACATGATCATCACCGTTTAATACAAGTGTCAAACTACTTCCATCCAATTGATTTATTGTGATTTGAATATTTTCAGGCTGAATCGCAAACAACGTATTAAGACTGAGAAATACAATCAAAATCAGTATTGTTGATGTTTTTTTCATGATCAAATAACTATATTTTTATTCCTGAGGTTGATTGTCTAACTATTATCTATTTAATAATTAGCCTATTAGACACAACTGCTCCATCTGCTTTTGTAAATTTGGCAACATAAACACCTTTGATTATCGTATTTGGCAATTGAGCTTTACCATCAATAAGTAACCCACTCGAAATTAAGCTACCTGACAAATTGAAAATTTTATAATTTTTTATATCCAGATCGAAAACCTGAATCTGCTGATTATTTACTATCCATTTTACTCCCGATTGACTTAAAGATTGAATAGCAGTAGTAGGCATATCGGCTGTGGCTTCAAAATTGGTAATAATTACATCATCAATCTCATAAGTCCCTTTCTGATAGGCGGCTCCAAATAGTAAGTTTGCTTTGGTTGTATTAATATTCCAACCAAAAAAAGGAGTTATAAAATACTCGTATCGTCGCCATTCCTTGCTTAGTTTGGCAGCATATTCGTCAGAAAGTGGCAAGTCGTTGGAGCTAACCACCGATTTCAGATAAAGTAAAAAATTAGCTTTTGCCCAAAAGGAAACAAGATAAGTTTTATTTGCAGCCAATGAAATATTACTTTGTTTTATATATGAAATATAAGGTAAAACACTCGGTGTTTCAATTGAAATCTTCACTGCATTAACTCCACTCTTAGAATCGTAAGTTGATAAAGCGGCATCACTCGAATATGTCCAATTTTCAAAACCATTTACTTCAAAATCACCATTTTTGAGCTGAGTTGAATACTCATTATTCATCAAAATTGGTAAATCAACAGAAGTATTTATTGTGTCTAAATCGGCAAAAACGATATTGTCAAGCCAGTAATTACCCGTACTTCTGCCAAGCATAAAAGTAAGTAACGCGCCGCGCTGTCCAGAGGTGGTTATATTGGAACTTATCTCATAATTATATCGGGTCCATTCATTGGTAAGCGTGAATTGTTTTTCACCTCCAATCCATGTATTATTTTCAGTATCAGCAATTTTAATATCTATTTTTTGATCATTATCGGCCTTTGCCCAAAACGATAATATGTAGTTATGTTCTCTGATTACTTTAAATTTTCTGGTATTCATTTGTACATTCCAAAACTCATTTGGAGTTACTGTAGTCACATTCACTTTTAAAGATTTATAACCTTCGAAAGCATCAGTATTGTCAGTCTCAAAAGTGGCTTTTGCACTGCTTGAAGTTATGGTCGTAAAACCGCCTTCCGTTCCAAACTCAAAACCTGAATTTACCGGCAATAAATTATTTGTTTCATATTTATATTTTAAAAATGGTTCTGTTACAATTTCAACAATTTCAATGTCGTCAACCCAAAATTGTCCAAGACTGCTTCCAGCCTGAATACCAAAATCTTTTGCTCCAACTCCAGTTGCATCACATACAAATTGAAATGAATATTGTTTCCAAAGTACTGCATCTGCAATGGTGAAAAATCCAATTCCATTTGAAGCCCCAACAGTAAGTAAACGACTATTTCCATCAGCATCTCCTCGTGCCCAAAATGAAACCTTATATTCTTTGCCAAGCTCAAAAGTCACACCCCCACATACAGCCATTAAATCCCATGCATTTCCTTTGGATACTGTATTTACTTTTAATGACCACAAACCTGTTCGGCGTATTGTATTGTCATAAGTAAGTGTACCTAAGTTATTTGTTACTGTGTTATTTACAGGGGTACCACCTATCCACCAATTCTGCGCTTCAAAACCCGGGTCGTTAATTGCCATTGGTTGTTCTTCCAGCAAAATATCATCTATATAAACTTCACCAACGTTTGTAGCAGCATGAAAGTATAAAGCTACATCGGCAGATTGTGAAGCAGTAAAAGTAATGTCATGCTGCTCCCAATTTCGTGTCCAAATCCAACCGCCTTGTTGTGAGCTATAATCTGAATTTAACTCGTTAGTAGTTCCGTTTAAATTAAATCCAAAATTGATTTTTTGAGTTTCTGCATTGCTTTTACTCCAAAATTTGAGTTTGTATTTTTTACCTTTTATTACCGATCCAAAGTTTTGTTTATTGCCCCAAACATTCCAGGGTGCAGCAAGAGCAGCATTTGTAATAGTAATTTTTAAACATTTTGTACCAGAATAACTATCTGTAGTAATAATCTCGGCACTTCCTACAGCCGGGTCTGGTGTACTGAATGTCCAGCCACCATTTTCAAAACTTTCAACT
>JBMOHG010000495.1:0-2759 GCA_049317965.1 Paludibacter sp. | reverse complement strand
TATTCTTTAATATTGTCAGCATTAAACTCCGACCATGTTTCATCATAGTTTTCGAGAATATAGCTGTATTTTACCAATCCATCGTTCCTATATTCTGGAGCAATAAATTCGAAACGTAAGGAATTTTGTTTGTGACTAAATCTATCACTTTTAATTTCTTTACCAAAACTTTGTCTTCTGGCTAATAGTGAACCTTTATCATTGTTAATAATTACTTTATGCAAAAATACCTTGAATATGTTTTTGCTTGCAGGCTCATGGTTTACATTTATCCAACAAAAACCATCCTCGGTATTTAAAATTAGATTGTTATTATCTATAAAATTGAAATGCTCAAATCCGGTATTAATTTTTGGTTGTAGAATGTGGTAAGTTATAGAATCCATTCTATATGTTTTCTCCGCTGTTTTCTTTGCCAAGCCTACAAAACGTCCCGAAATGCACCACACATCGCCATTTTTGCTTTCATGCAATCGCAAATAACTTGGTGGTGACGAAAACAATTTATTCCATTTATCATAAGGTTCCATTTTATCTGTTTTTTTGTTGTACAGATATAAACCATGTTCCGATGAAAAGACTATTTCGTTGGCAACCCTAAACAATGTGTTGTTTTGGTTCGTTGGGAACCCTTTTGCAGCATTGTATATTTTCGCTTCAGTAATACTATCCATTTGTTCATTTAATTTTAAATGAAAAACTCCCTTTTGCCAATGGCTAAACCAAACCGATCCATCTGCTTCCTCTTCGAACAATGGACTTGATTCATTGAACTTACCTTTAATAAAGTGGGAGAATTTCCATACATTTCCAGTTTTTTTTATGATAAATAAACCCTTGTACGAACATCCCAAAATCATGTCGGGATGTTGTCGCAAAGCCTTGAATGACCATGTACCTTCCAGCTCGGTTATCCTTTCGACACGATCAGGATGTACAATAAATGCACCTTGGTCGCTACCACAAAATAAAGTATTGTCAATTTCAGCTAAGCTCCATACTTGTCCCTCCATCCCTTTAATCAGGTCCAATTGAAGTGGATAAGGACTATTTGTCAAAGGCCGTTGAGTTTTGTAAAGCCCCTGATTTGTACCAAAATAGAGCGTATTCTCTTTTTGAAGCGATGTGTAACCAGCACCATACAAATTATTGGTACCAAACATATTCTGAATGGGGCTGTTTAGCATTACATAATCAATTCCTTTGTCGAGTCCCAGCCACAAATTTTGCTGATTGTCAAAAGCCACACTCAGCACAGTGTTATTTTGCAAACCCGAATAAGTATTTACATACACTACTGTTTTTGTCACAATGTCTTGTACTGCAATGCCTCTTTGTACCGTTCCAAACACCAATTGCTTTCCATTTGTAGTGGCACAAAACACCTGATTGGCTTTCAAAAAATCGTCAATGCCAGTATTATAAGGCACAATTGTAATTCCATCGTAAAGATAAGCACCATAAAAGCTACTCACAAATAAAATTTTATTATCACCAAAAGGCAAAATTGAACATACTTTTTTATTTAATAGCAGTTCAGAACCCGGAATGCGAACAAATATATTTCCATTCAGCATAAAAAGTCCTTTTTCGGCACTTGCAATAAACAAAATATTCTGAACATAAGCCGAAGCGTCTATCTTATAATGAAATGGGATACTTTTAATTGAATTTCCATTGTACTCAAAAATTGTTTTTTCTGCCTGAAAATATATGTTTTTGTTTCCTTCATAAATATTGTATAGTTCGTTTGAACTAACAGGGTTATTCCATGTTTTATTTACTAACGAATGATATTCGAGCTGACCTTTCTTGTTTTTTTCATAATATCCAAATTCATTAAAAGTAGCTGCATAAAACCGCCCATCTTTTGAATGATAAACCGAACGAACATTTGTGCCGTTTTTTATAGGATAAGTTGTCCAGTTTTTTCCGTCAAACTCCAGTAATCCAAAATTATTGGCAAAATACATAGAATTTGATTCATCTTGAGCAATTGCCCAGTTTTGAGTACCTGCTTTGTAATTTGTACGTGAAAAGTTTCTTACCAATGGTTGGTTTGAAAAGATGGACATTTGATTTAATAATAAAATCACAATAAATAGACACTGTCTCATGGTTTTTATTCTTTTGATTTTTCAAATAATTTTTTAAAAAACGTTCAATGTTAGTATATTTTTTTTGGTTGAAATAGCCTGTGAAATATGTTACATAACATATATTTTAGTAAATATCAGAATATCAAATATATAAAATTATTAATGTTGTACTATTGTGTACAAAAAACAGGCTAATATTGAATTTTTGTGTGGTAATATATTTTTATTTACATCAAAATGCATCTACATTTGCATTGTTCAAAATCTTCAAAAATTGAAGGTTGATTATTAACTGAATTATTCTACATGTATGAAAAAAACATTTTTACTTAGTTTCGTATTATTACTTTCAATTGCTTTATCTGCACAAAACTGGCAGGTATCGGGCGTTGTAACAGCTGCTGAAGATGGTCTTCCAATGATTGGTGTTAGTGTTCTTGTTAATGGAGTTAGCGGAATGGGCACAGTAACTGATATTGATGGAAAATTTACTGTAAAAGTTCCTCAGGGAAAAAAATTGGCTTTTTCTTATATTGGTTACAAGCAACTAATAAAAGATATCAAAGGCAATTTGGTATTAAATGTAGTATTAGAAGCCGATTCAAAAATGCTTGATGAAGTTGTTGCCATTGGTTATGGTACAATGAAAAAAAGTGATTT
>JBMOHG010000494.1:0-2764 GCA_049317965.1 Paludibacter sp. | reverse complement strand
GATTTTTTGAAAGTAAATGAGATTTGCAAATTTAATTGCAAAATGTTTTTACTCAATGGAAAGTTAATTCAAGAAAATGAAAAACAGATTGTAATTGGAAAAAAACAAGTTATTGTTGGTTTGGAAGAGGGTTTGAAAATTTTACACAAAGGCGAAAGTGCAACTTTTATTATTCCATGGTATTTAGGATATGGAATGACTGGAAATGAACCTAACGTTCCACCGTATACATCTCTGATTTTCAAAATAAAAATGTATAATTAGCGTGTTGAGCTAATTGTTTTGTGTTAAAATTAATTTATTTGAAAAGAATAAATTATTATTTATGAATTAACGAATACTTTATTCATTTTCTTAACTTTTAATTTCCGGTTTTTAATCGGATATTTGCATAAAAAAATAATCTACCGAAATGAAGCGAATTTCTTATCTATTTTTTCTATCAATTGTTATAACAATATTGTTTGGTTCATGTAATGATACTCAAACTTATGCAGAATTACTAAAAAGTGAGAAAGCACTCATTGCCGATTATATTACACGAAACAATATCAATGTTTTATCGGAGTTTCCTAAAGATTCAATCTTTGCTAAGAATGAATTTGTTCTGACTCAGAGCGGTTTGTATTTTCAGTTAGTAAAAAGAGGAGTTAGTCCTGACTCATTGAATTTAGAACTCTCGAATAAAGTGATTCCACGTTACATTCAATACACACTTTCTGCATCACCCGATAGCATAAGTAATTGGTCCACAATTGATTTTCCCTATCCTAGCACTTTTATTTATGGTAATAGTTCAGAAGGTTGTGTTGCATTTCAAGAAGCAGCTGGTTATATGAAACGAAATGAAGCTGAAGCACAAATTATAGTTCCTTCCAAAATCGGTTTTAATGAGAATATGTTGACCGTTACGCCATTAAGATACTACATGAAGATTAAAATTCAAAAGTAACAGGCTACTCTTTACACATCAAACTTTCAAACATTTCAAATCTTTATTAAAATGACTTTAATTAAATCAATTTCCGGCATTCGCGGAACAATTGGCGGAGCTGTGGGCGATGGATTAAATCCGTTAGATATTGTACGTTTCACAGCGGCTTATGCCACACAAATCAGAGCTACAAAACAAACTGAATCTAATAAAATTGTAGTTGGTCGTGATGCCCGAATATCAGGTCAAATGGTGAATCAAGTTGTAATCGGAACATTGCTCGGAATGGGTTTCGATGTTGTAAATATCGGATTAGCATCTACTCCAACTACCGAACTTGCCGTCACTATGGAGCAAGCTGCCGGTGGAATTATTCTAACTGCCAGTCACAATCCAAAACAATGGAACGCTTTAAAACTGTTGAACGAAAGAGGTGAATTTCTGAATGCGATAGAAGGTGAAAATGTGTTGAAAATTGCAGAAAATGAAGATTTTACTTTTTCAGAAGTGGATAAATTAGGTCAACTTACTGAAGATTTTACATATACGCAAAAACATATCGAAAGTGTTATTGCACTTAAATTAGTAGATGTTGCGGCTATCAAAGCAGCAGATTTTAGTGTAGCAATCGACTGTGTGAATTCAGTAGGCGGTATTGCAATTCCTCAACTTCTTAATGCGTTGGGAGTCAATAAAATTGAAAAATTATTCTGTGAACCAAACGGACATTTTCCTCATAATCCCGAACCACTTCCCGAGCATTTGACCGAAATATCTGATTTATTAAAAGAGGGTAGGGCAGATGTTGGATTTGTTGTTGACCCGGATGTTGACCGTTTAGCTATCATTTGTGAGGATGGTAGTATGTTTGGCGAAGAATATACTTTAGTGTCAATTGCTGATTACGTACTTCAAAACACACCGGGAAATACTGTTTCAAATTTAAGTTCAACTCGTGCATTACGCGATGTAACAACCAAATATGGAGGAAAATACACTGCAGCTGCTGTAGGTGAAGTAAATGTGGTAACAGCCATGAAAGCTACGAATGCAGTTATTGGAGGTGAAGGAAACGGTGGCGTTATTTATCCCGAAAGTCATTATGGACGTGATTCACTGGTTGGAATAGCTTTGTTTTTGACTTTAATGGCAAAATCGAAACAAAAAGTTTCAGATTTACGCAAATCCTATCCATCTTATTTTATCTCAAAAAATAAGATTCAATTAACCCCTGCGATTGATGTAGATGAAATTTTAGCAACTGTTAAAAATTCATATAAGCAATACGAAGTGAATGATATTGATGGAGTGAAAATTGATTTCCCAACAGGTTGGGTTCATTTACGAAAATCAAATACTGAACCAATTATTCGGATTTATTCCGAAGCAGGAACTCCCGAACAAGCCGAGGCTTTTGCAAATGCAATTATTGAGGAAATAAAAAGGATAGCAAACATTTAAAATGCTTATTCTCAACATTTAGATAAATAAAGAGGCTGTCTCAAAAACAGCCTCCATATTTTTACTCTATTTTTCGTGCCAATCACCATTTTCTTTTATCAAATCAATCAGCTTATTTACAGCTTCTTCTTCAGGAATATTTCTCTCCAAACATTCTTTTTTCTTATATAAACTTACTTTACCACGCCCAGCACCCACATAACCGTAATCAGCATCTGCCATTTCGCCCGGACCATTTACAATACAACCCATGATGCCAATTTTCAATCCTGTAAGATGTGATGTGCCAGCTTTCACTTTTGCTACTACGGTTTGTAAATTAAACATTGTACGACCACAACTTGGACAGGAAATAAATTCAGTTTTGCT
>JBMOHG010000493.1:0-2769 GCA_049317965.1 Paludibacter sp. | reverse complement strand
AGTAAAACTCCAAGTGATTTAATAGCCGCTACAAGTTCGCAAAATGCTCTTGGAAAGTAAATTAACTGCGATTGGCATATATTTTAAATTGTGGAGTTGGATGTTATGGTTGAATTCACATTCGAAAAATAAAACTGACAATAATATTAATTCAATCTTTAAAACTCGCGTGAAGCTGCGTATTCGGCACAGAGCACCAGTGACATTTTTTCATCACTATCATCAAAGCTCTTGAGTTCTTCAATAGCCTTGTTTTTGAACTCTTCCATTCTCATTATTGAGTAATTCACTCCACCATTTTCATGTGCAAAATTTGTTATAGATTTGATATTTTCTGCTGAAAAATCCTTATTATCAATCCATGCTACTATTCTCTTTTTCTCCTCTTCGCTCGAGTTTTGTAAAGCATATATTAATGGCAATGTAATTTTACCATCCCGAATATCATTCCCAGTAGGTTTTCCAATTTGAATATCATCAAAATAATCGAAAATATCATCTTTTATCTGAAAGCAAATTCCCAAATACTCACCATATTTTCGTAAATGTTCTATTGTTGAATGATTTGCATCAACGGATAAACCACCCACTTCGGCGCAGGAAGAAAATAGTTGAGCTGTCTTTTTTTTAATGATATTAAAATAGTTTTCTTCGGAAGTTTTTGAAATATCTGTGTTTACTAATTGTAGTAATTCGCCATCTGTAAGCTGGTTTCCAATATCAGAAACTGATTTCAAAATAAGTAAATTGTTGGTTTTTATAGCGTAACTAAGTGATTTTGAAAACATGTAATCACCTGAATATATGGCAATTTTATTTGTCCAAATTGCATTTATTGACGGTTTACCACGCCGTTCAAGTGTATCATCAACCACATCATCGTGAATTAAACTTGCAGTATGAAGTAGTTCCAACGAATGTGCTCCATAAATCGTTTTTTCATTTACTTCACCACACATTTTTGCGGTCAATATTGTTATAATCGGTCGCAACTGTTTACCACTTTTTTTAAGCATATATTCATTTACACTTAATAGCAGTTGATTGTCAGTATTGAGAGCCTCTACAAATGTTTCAGCAAACAATTCCATTTCAAGTAGTATGGTATTTCTAATCTTTTCTATGAAATTCATGTTTCAAATACAATTATTTTAATTTACAGTTAAAGTAAACATTTTATTGATTTCAAATAATTTACTTTTTCAAATTTTAATGAATTGCGCGTTTTACATTGAATAAACAAAAATACACAAGTAATAAAATACTGACTGAAAGCTATTAATAAGGCCATACTATGAGATATAAACAAGATTTAATTGGATTTGTTCAGATTTGATTCCTCAGTTTTTAATCTCAAATTATATTCATTAATAACTATGCAATTCAAAAAAAATAATATTCGCTAGACAAACAATTATATTGATTGTTTTTTGTGAAAATTTAATGCGGATATTTTGAGTAATGAGGGTATTAAAATGAGCGTTTATTAACATATCAATCCCTTTTACATTGCAAATTTACAAAATGTACTATATTTTGTTTAGAATTAAAACAAATTAATAAAAACAACACTACAAAAGTATTTGCTTCAAATAAATTCGCTTATATTTGCAGAAAAATTTCTTTAATCAATGAGAGTAAATACAAAAATACGGTACGGTTTAAGGACAATGATTGAAATTGCTAATTCAACTGAACCTAATGGCATGCTTCAAAAAGACATTGCAAAAAATCAGAATATTTCATTAAAGTATTTGGACCCAATTATTGCATCGTTAAAACTAAAAGGGCTCGTGATTAACTCAAAGGGCAAAGGTAGCGGATATAAATTAACTCGTCCTGCCGAAATGATTAGTATGTTGGATATTTACACTGCTTTTGAACAAATTGTAGTGATTGAATGCATCAACAACCTGAGTTTTTGTGATAGATCGCTCCACGATTGCAAAGGTAGAAATTTTTGGAATGAATTTAAAGTTGATTTTGAGAAAATATTGGCAAAAAAAAATCTGGCTCAAATTATTGAAGAAACATATTATGAGTGTAGAGATTTAGAAATATCGCAAACGTAAATTTTAAATTTGATTTTTTTCTAACAAATTTCCCCACAATTTTTGTTTATAATTTGAGATTATTTGTATTAACTTGTTGGAGGGTCTATTATCAACAAATAATGTAGTTGGAACTTACTAAAGATATTTCAACAAAGAAAACCTGTCGGAAAGTTTTAATTCTGACAGGTTTTCTTTTTGAATTATATATTTCAATGATATTCTAAAACGAAACTGCGCCTCCAATCAACACATTAAAACCTTGTACCTGATAGCCATAGTAATGTTGATAGGTATTGTTGATAAGGTTATTAACCTTCAAAAAACCACTCAACCAATTATTAAATAAATAGCTGGCACCAATATTTACATCAACAATAGGTCGCATTCTAATGGCAGAAGTTCCGATTTTGGCATATCGTGGTCCTTCAAGAAATGTGTTAAGCGAAAGGCTTAACTCGCGACTTAGATGAACATCGGTATTCAAACTGGCTTCCCATTCCGGCTTATTCCATGCGTATTGTTCGGTTAATAAATTCCAGTCGTTTATAGCTGCTTTCAATTCCACATTCACCCGGTTTCGGATATTATAGTTGGCACGCATACCAATTTTCAGTTGTGAAGCAGTATCATAAATCACATTAAAACGGTTCGAATACAACTGCAGATTTTCTAATGGAATAATGGCTGAACCTGAGCTATATTGTTCATTTACAAA
>JBMOHG010000492.1:0-2772 GCA_049317965.1 Paludibacter sp. | reverse complement strand
AGCTTTTGGCTCACTGGCTATTTGGCTTTGAGAACTTAATGTAAGTTCAATCCCTGTTTTTTGTATTTCTAAAGCAAAAGGATTCGCAGCATTAAACTCAACTTCGCTTATTGGATGTGGCTCAATACGTAAATCAACTTTTCGCCTCACACGCATCATTTGCATTTGTGTGTCAAAAAAGTCAGGCATATTACCCACAACAATAGCAATGTCAATGTCGCTCTCTTCTTGTTCGATGCCTTTTGCATACGAGCCAAAAAGATATGCCTTTTTTACCATCAAATTCGAAGGTAATAACTTTGCAAATCGTTCTGCAGTTTCTATAATTGATTGATTAACCATAATCGAAGTGATTCAATATTCTTTATCCATCGTGTTGTATATTCGAATGTACAACGGGTTTTGAATTCATGTTTATAATTATCGTAACGTGTATTCAAATTAAATGTAGTAATTTCATCAAGCCATTCTTTGTGTTGTTCGGTTATGTCAAGCTCAATTTTATAAGATAATCGCAACAAATCATGGATATACAATGGATGTTTTTGATGCTTCTTAACATAAAGAGCTTTCAACATTTTCTCTATTACCAAATGTCCAAGAAATAATGCCCAACTGTAATCTTTGGACTGCATCAAATGTTGCATTGTTTCGTAATTTTGGTCAGATGATTCCTTCCAAAATTGAACAATGTTTTCATAATTGTCAATTTTTTCGTCCATAAATAAAAGTGTTGTTTAAGGCTATTATTTAATTTAATGTGAGCCAACGATAAGGGTATTTCCATTCGTTTTATATCGTTAATTCAAAAAAACATTTCAAGCGTCAAAAGTAAAAAATTTAATCCATTAAACCTCTAACGTTTTGCTGTTTTTTAGAAAATGCTGTCATATTTAGTACGATGGCGTTTGCAAGTACAAAAAAGTCCCACTGAATTGCTTCCGTGGGACTTTTGTTGCGGGTTGAAAATGCAGAGTCATGGTTGCCGCATATGCTTGGTATTATATTTTTAATCGTTCACCATATTGTAAAATTTGATTTACAATAGGCATATTGATATTAAATTCATTTTTACTAAAAGCATGAGGTTCTATCAATGTTTCATCTCCTTTACGAATTACCATTAATTTTACATCTGTTTCAAAAGTATGGTTTTCATTTTCGCCCAACACAATAGCAATGTCAATGTCGCTATTTTCGTGCTGATTGCCTTTGGCATACGAGCCAAATAACCATGCTTCAGAAAAATTCAAATTAGATTCTCGTACACGTTTCAGATATTCATGGCTTATTTTTAGAGCTGCTCTTTTATCCATAATCTGCAATTTTTTATTTTTTCAATCCACTCATTTGTAAATTTTTCAGTACAAAGTAAATAAAAACTTTGCTTATAATCGTCGTATCTGGCATTTATATTGAAACGGGAAATACTATCAAAAATTATTTGTTGTGGCATGTCAAGTTCTACGCCTGATTTTTCACATATTCTACGCAAATCATGAATTAAAGGAGGATATTCTCCTACTTTCTTCACGAATAGAGCTTTAAGTAGCTTTTCAATTACCAAATGCCCCATAAAAAGCGACCAACTAAAGTTCTTTGTTTCGTACAAATCATTCATCGTTTTGAAATCCTTGTCGGAACTTTCAATCCAATAATTAATAATTCGCTCTTTGTCAAAGTTGTTTTCCATAAATTAGAAAGATATTTATTTGTCATTGCGAATATTCGAATCACAACTTTATAAAGACTTGGTAATCCGAATCATTACGGTGATAATTATTTCCCGCGTCAAAAGTAAAAAATATAATCCATTAAACCTATATCGTTTTACTGTTTTTTAGAAAATGCTGTCATATTTAGTAGGATGGCGCGTGCAAATACAAAAAAGTCCCTCTGAATTGCATTGGGGGGGACTTTTGTTAAGGTTCGGCCTGTGTTTACAATACTAACAGAACATTTAAAATGACCTCTGTCCTTCAGTATATTCCCCACATTTCCTATTCGAATATTGGTTTCTAAAGTCGAGCTTAATAATTTGAAAATAATGATATAATAAATCATAAGATTTGAGTTCTCTTCTACTATTTTGTAAAAAGTGAATCCACCGAAGGCGCACATCAAATATTTTATCTTTTTTTTAACTCCGACGAAGGTGCACCTCTAATAATTTTCATATTTTTTGACTCCGACAAAGGTGCAGCTCTAATAAATTTCATTTTTTTTGATTCCTACAAAGGTGCAGCTCTAATAATTTTCAATTTTTTTGACTCCGACAAAGGTGCACCTCTAATAATTTTTCGTAAAAGTGACTTTGCCGACGGCGGACTAGAAAAAACTGCTTAAAAATGGTATTTTGGGGAATAATGAAGAGATTTACGACTTGGAAACTTGTCAAATTTGAGCACAAAGTCAATTAGACTTAAAATTATGTGGTAATTCCTGTAAAATAGTCGAAAAATTGATAAGAAAAACAACTAAAATTCCGACAAAGTCAAAATATTCATTTTTCGAGTGAACAGCGCCTAAGGTTGACCTGAAATAATTTTTCGTGATAATGTACTCCACCAAAGGTAGACCTGAAATAATTTCTCGTTATGGTGTACTCCGCCAAAGGTTGACCTGAAATAAAATCTAAATAAATTAATCCTTTAAAAGTTGAATATTTCGATACATTAGCCATTATATAAGTTAGTGCATTTCTTTAAAATATACAGATATACGCAAAGAACGCAAAGTTTAAATATGCCAATTATTGTATCATCAAATGTA
>JBMOHG010000491.1:0-2776 GCA_049317965.1 Paludibacter sp. | reverse complement strand
AATATGAACAACGATATAGTAGAAACGCCGATGATGAAGCAGTTCAACGAAATCAAGGCAAAGCATCCAGATGCAATCCTGCTTTTTCGTTGCGGTGATTTTTACGAAACTTTCTCAGCCGATGCCATACGGGCATCTCAAGTGCTGGGAATTACGCTTACCAAACGTGCCAATGGCTCGGGAAAAACCATAGAACTTGCCGGTTTTCCACATCATGCGCTCGACACATATTTACCAAAATTAGTACGTGCAGGTATGCGTGTGGCTATATGCGACCAACTTGAAGATCCTAAACTTACTAAAAAGATCGTAAAACGTGGCGTTACCGAGCTAGTTACACCCGGAGTTTCATACAGTGATACAACTCTGAATCACAAGGAAAATAATTTTCTGGCAAGCGTATTTCTGAACAAAAATCAAGTTGGAATTTCGTTTTTAGATATTTCTACCGGTGAATTTTTAGTAGCCGAAGGAACAGCCGAATATATTGATAAATTATTGAATAGTTTTGGTCCCAAAGAAGTGCTATTCGATCGTTCCAAACGGAAAGATTTCGAAACTCTTTTTGGCACAAAATTCTTTACTTACGCGCTCGAGGATTGGTGTTTTACAGCTTCTTCGGCTCAGGAAAGATTATTGAAACATTTTGAAACCAAAAATTTAAAAGGATTTGGAGTCGATAATCTACCAAATGCAATTGTTGCTGCAGGAGCAATTTTGCATTATCTCGATTTAACTCACCACCAACAAACCGGACATATCACTCAACTTTCACGTATTGAGGAAGAACGTTTCGTTTGGCTCGACCGTTTCACAGTACGAAATCTGGAACTGTACGGCACTATCAATGAAGGCGGTCGTACACTTTTGGATGTGATAGACCGTACTATTAGCCCTATGGGAGCACGAATGCTTAAACGCTGGGTGGCTTTTCCGCTAAAGGATGTGAAGCCTATTAATGAACGATTGAGTGTGGTAGAACATTTCTTTAAAAATCCAGATTTAAAAGTCCTGTTAGAGCAAAATATAGCGTTGATAGGTGATTTGGAACGAATCATTTCCAAAGTAGCCGTTGGACGTATCAATCCACGTGAAGTGGTGCAACTTAAAATTGCTTTGCAATCTATTGAACCCATCAAACTTGCCTGCTCACAAACCGATAATGATAATTTGCGCAAAATTGCTGACCAATTGAATGCTTGTGCTGTGATTTCGGATAAAATTGACAAAGAAATATCAAACGATCCGCCCATGATGGTCAATCGTGGTGGTGTAATCAAACCTAAAATTGATGCCGATTTGGATGAATTGCGGGAATTGGCCTATTCGGGAAAAGATTTTTTGCAAAAAATTCAAGAACGCGAAAGTGAAATAACAGGAATTCCGAGTCTGAAAATCAGTTTTAATAATGTGTTTGGCTATTATATCGAAGTACGTAATACGCACAAAGATAAAGTGCCCGAAACTTGGATTCGCAAACAAACGCTGGTGAGTGCAGAACGTTATATCACTGAAGAATTAAAAATTTACGAAGAAAAAATCCTCGGAGCCGAAGAAAAAATCCTTGCTATTGAAACACGTTTGTTTAATGAACTGGTATTTAGTTTGGTGGATTACATCACAGCCATTCAGCTCAATTCCAATCTGATATCACAGCTGGATTGCTTACTTTCATTTACCAAAGTTTCTACAGAAAATAAATATGTTCGTCCCGAAATTACTGATACCGATGTACTCGATATAAAACAAGGTCGCCATCCGGTTATTGAAAAGCAACTTCCAATCGGCGAAAGTTACATTGCTAACGATGTGTATCTCGACAATGAAACCCAGCAAATTATTATCATTACCGGCCCCAATATGTCGGGTAAATCTGCTTTGCTACGGCAAACGGCAATTATCACACTAATGGCTCAAATTGGTTGTTTTGTGCCAGTAGAAAGTGCAACTATTGGCGTGG
Organism: Paludibacter sp.; assembly: GCA_049317965.1. Taxonomy (GTDB): domain Bacteria; phylum Bacteroidota; class Bacteroidia; order Bacteroidales; family Paludibacteraceae; genus Paludibacter. Next base: position 816 of record JBMOHG010000491.1, on the reverse strand, counting down.
TGGATAAAATTTTTACACGTGTAGGAGCTAGCGATAATATTTCGTTGGGCGAATCGACTTTTATGGTGGAAATGAATGAAGCCGCCAGCATTATGAACAACCTCTCCAACCGTAGTTTGGTACTATTTGATGAATTAGGACGTGGTACAAGTACTTATGATGGTATCTCGATAGCTTGGGCTATAGTTGAATATATACATGAACATCCAACCTGCAAAGCCAAAACGCTTTTTGCAACCCATTATCACGAGTTGAACGAAATGGAAAAATCTTTCCATCGTATCAAAAACTTTAATGTGTCGGTAAAAGAAGTGGATAAAAAAGTTATTTTTCTGCGCAAATTGGTTCGTGGTGGAAGTGAGCATAGTTTTGGTATTCATGTGGCCAAAATGGCTGGAATGCCACAAAGCATTGTGAAACGCTCCGAACAAATTTTACTCCAATTGGAAACTGATAACCGACAATCGGGTGTTTCAAAACCCATTGGCGAAATTGCAGAAAAGCGTGAAGGCTACCAACTTAGTTTCTTCAAACTGGACGACCCGGTACTCGAACAAATCCGCGATGAGATAAAAAATCTGGATGTCAACAATCTCACCCCCATACAAGCCCTCAACAAATTGAACGAGGTAAAACGAATCATTACAGGGAAATAAAATTGGTCTAGAATAATACAACAATTTTGTGTGAATTTAGATTCAGACAGATGATTTGAGGGCGATCTGGGAAAATTTCAAAAATTTAGGTTGACGAATCGTTGACAAAAATAGAATTAAAAAACCCTAACTGATTGAAAATCAATTAGGGTTTCGCCTT
>JBMOHG010000490.1:0-2779 GCA_049317965.1 Paludibacter sp. | reverse complement strand
GTGATCCGGAAGAGATTCGAACTCTTGACCCACGCCTTAGAAGGGCGTTGCTCTATCCAGCTGAGCTACCAGACCATTTTGATATTTAATAATCGATAATTTCTATTTAAATTATCGTTCATTCTTTTCTAAAGCGGTGCAAAAGTAGTTCATTTTTCCTAAAGATGCAACAGTTTTACCGAATATTGGAAAAATGCACTGTTTATTTGCCAAAAAATAGCTAATTTTGCCAGCTCAAATAAAATAAGACTAATTTAACATTACTTGTAACGATGAAGGTACTAAAATTCGGCGGAACATCCGTAGGTTCGGTCAATGGCATTCTAAGTGTAAAGAAAATTGTAGAGGCACAAAATGAGCCGGTTATTGTAGTTGTATCTGCCCTTTCGGGAATTACAGATGAACTCTACAAAGTTGCTAATCTTGCTTGCGAAGGTAATATGACTTACCTTACTCAATACGATTTAATGGTCACGCGTCACAAGGAAGTGATTGATGGTGTGGTAAGTAATGACCAAAAAGAAGAGGTTTTAAGTTTGATTCAGGCTCAATTTACTGATTTATCTAATATATTCCGCGGTGTTTATCTGATTAAGGACATTTCCACCAAAATAATTGATACAATTGTAAGTTATGGTGAAGCCATTTCTTCAATAATTGTTTCAAAAGCTATCAATGGTGCTGTTCATTTTGATGCCAGAACATTTATTAAGACTGAAAATCAGTTCAATAAACATATTGTAGATTTTGAAAATACCAATAAAATCATTCGCGAAACATTTAAAGAACTTCCACAAATAAGTGTTTGTGGCGGTTTTATTTCAACCGATACAAAAACAAACTTCATTACTAATTTGGGACGAGGTGGTTCTGATTATACTGCGGCTATTATTGCAGCGGCCTTACATGCTTCAATACTCGAAATTTGGAGCGATGTGGATGGTTTTATGACGGCAGATCCACGTATTATCAACAATGCTTATGTAATTGAAAAACTGAGTTTTATTGAAGCAATGGAGCTTTGTAATTTTGGAGCAAAAGTAATTTATCCACCTACTATCTTCCCTGTTTTTCATCAAAATATCCCGGTTAAAATTAAAAATACCTTTAATCCGGAAGCAGAAGGTACTTATATTTCACGTGAAAAAACAGGAGAACCTGCCAAAGCAATTAAAGGAATTTCATCAATTAACGACACTTCATTAATTACCGTTCAAGGACTTGGTATGGTTGGAGTTATCGGTGTAAATCATCGTATTTTCCGTGTGTTGGCAAAGAATGGAATTAGTGTTTTCTTGGTATCGCAAGCTTCGTCGGAAAATACCACATCAATTGGTGTTAGGAACGCTGATAGTGTTGTAGCTGTGGATGCTTTGCGAAAAGAATTTGCTTATGAAATTGCACAAGGTGAGATAAATGACATTTTTTCGGAAGACGATTTAGCTACTGTGGCCATTGTTGGTGACAATATGAAACGTACGCCCGGTATTGCAGGTAAACTTTTTGGAACATTGGGACGCAATGGTATTAATGTTGTAGCTTGTGCACAAGGCGCTTCTGAAACTAATATATCGTTTGTAACTGATCGAAAATCACTTAGAAAAGCATTGAACGTAATTCACGATTCATTCTTTTTATCAGAATATCAAGTATTAAATATCTTTTTGATTGGAATAGGAACTGTTGGGGGAAGTTTATTGGATCAGATTAAAAAGCAGCAACCCAAGCTGATGTCACAAAATGGTCTGAAACTGAATGTTGTAGGAATTGCATCTGAATTTAAAATGTTGTTCTCGCGCGAAGGAATTAATCTTGAAAACTATATTGAGGAAATGGAAATCAATGGTGTGGATGTTTCACCCGAACTGATTTGCAATGAAATTCTGACCATGAATATTTTCAATTCAGTTTTTGTAGATTGTACTGCCAGTCCACAAATAGCTGATTTATATGATATATTGATGCAAAATAACATATCTGTAGTTGCAGCCAATAAAATTGCTGCTTCGTCGGGATATGATAATTATGCATCACTGAAAGAAACTGCCCGTCGACGTGGTGTAAAATTCCTGTTTGAAACAAATGTAGGTGCAGGATTACCAATTATTAATACGATGAATAGTTTGACTAATAGTGGTGATCATATTCAAAAGATGCAGGCGGTGCTTTCAGGTACACTTAACTTTATTTTCAACACCATAAGTGCCGAAATACCATTGAGCAAAGCTATACTTATGGCCAAAGAAGCACGTTTTGCAGAGCCCGATCCTCGTATTGATTTGAGTGGAAAAGATGTAATTCGTAAATTGGTAATTTTAGCTCGTGAAGCAGGATACAAAGTTGAGCAGGAAGATGTGGTGAAAAATCTTTTCATTCCTGATAAGTATTTTGCAGGTAGTTTAGATGATTTTTGGAAAACTGTTTCAGAACTTGATGAGGAATTTGAACAAAAACGATTGGCACTTGCAGCACAGGGAAAACGTTGGCGATTTGTGGCAACAATGGAAAACGGAAATTGTAATGTAGGCCTTCAGGAAGTAGATAGTTTACATCCTTTCTATGACTTGCAAGGCAGTAATAATATAATACTTATAACAACTGAACGTTATAATGAGTATCCAATGATGATAAAAGGTTACGGTGCTGGTGCGAGTGTGACTGCTGCCGGCGTTTTTGCTGATATTATTAGTATTGCAAATATAAGATAGAAAATTTGAGAATTTGAAGATGTGACAATTTGAAAATTTGAAGATGTGCTAATTTGAGAATTTAAAGATGT
>JBMOHG010000489.1:0-2785 GCA_049317965.1 Paludibacter sp. | reverse complement strand
CAAATATTTATTTCACTACAACCGCCTCAAGATTTTTATTTCTGATTTGTACATATATTATTGAGTCGGGTTTTGAATACTCTGTAGCAACATAGCCCATTCCAATTCCGATTTTACTATCGGGTAACATGGTTCCTGAAGTTACTTCTCCAATTTTATCGCCCGATTGATTTACTAATTCGTAACCATGTCGTGGAATTCCTCGTTCTTTCAATTCGAACCGTACCAATTTACGACTAACACCCTCTGCTTTTTGTTTTTCGAGTAATGGACGGTCAATAAAGTTTTTTCCTTCTACAAATTTAGTAATCCAGCCAAGGCCAGCTTCGATAGGTGAGGTAGTGTCATCAATATCGTTTCCGTACAAAGTGTAACCTTTTTCTAGCCGCAATGAATCACGCGCACCAAGTCCGATAGGCTTAATACCATATTCTGCACCAACATTAAAAAGGGCATCCCATATTTTTTTGCCATATTCATTGTAGAAATACAATTCAAAACCACCAGCACCTGTATAACCGGTATTTGAAATGATTACTTCATGCACTCCGGCAAAATCACCAACAGTAAAACTATAGTATGGAATTTTTGAAAGATCAACTTTTGTTAGTTTTTGAATTAATTCTGTAGCTTTTGGACCTTGTACAGCCAACTGTGAAATATGATTTGAAGCATTTTCGAGAATTGCACCTTCGGTATTATTGGCTACGCACCAATTCCAGTCTTTTTCAATATTTGATGCATTCACTACAATAAAATATTTTTCTTTTTCATACTGATATACCAATAGATCATCTACAATTCCGCCTTTTCCATTGGGGAAACAAGAATACTGTGCTTTTCCAATTTCTAAAGCTGAAACATCATTGCTGGTCACTTTTTGTAAAAAGGCCAGTGCATTAGGACCTTTTACCCAAAATTCGCCCATGTGCGAAACATCAAAAACCCCAACAGCATTGCGTACCGTTAAATGTTCGGCAGTAATACCCGTAGGATATTCAATTGGCATATTATAACCTGCAAATTCATGCATTTTAGCTCCTAAAGCTATGTGATTGTTTGTAAATACTGTTGTTTTCATATATGATCCCAAATCCGCCAGCTGGCGGAGGCTTATTAGTTAGTATTGATTATTCTCTTTTTTTACATGTAAAACTTAATAGCGACCGAAGTAATTATTTTCACCTTTAGGGGACTTTTTATTCTGCCACTTTTTCCACAATCTTTACAATCACTTGCATGGCTTTTTCCATTGATTGTACTGGTACAAATTCAAATCGTCCATGGAAATTATGTCCGCCGGCAAAAATATTAGGGCAGGGCAGACCCATGTACGAAAGTCGTGAGCCATCTGTACCTCCACGTATGGGTTTTACATTTGGGGTAACGCCTACTTCAGTCATTGCTGCAAAAGCCAAGTCGATAATATGCATTACAGGTTCAATTTTCTCACGCATATTGTAATATTGGTCGCGGAGTTCAAGTGTGGCAGTATTTTCGCCAAACTCTGCATTTATTTTATTCACTAAATGTGCAAATTCCTTTTTGCGACGCTCGAAACGGTCACGGTCGTGGTCGCGAATAATATAACTCAAACTCGATTTTTCGACTGTTCCTTCCATATTGGTAAGATGGAAAAAACCTTCGTAACCTTCGGTATGTTCTGGTGTTTCGTGACGCGGAATCATGGTGGCAAATTGATGTGCCACACGCATAGAATTCAGCATTTTATGACGTGCATAACCAGGATGAACATTTATTCCTTTGAAAGTGACTTTGGCCGACGCTGCATTAAAGTTTTCGTATTCCAATTCGCCAATTTCACCGCCATCCATGGTGTAAGCCCATTCGGCACCAAACTTTGGAACATCAAAATGATCGGCTCCCTGCCCAATTTCTTCATCCGGTGTAAATCCAACCCGGATTTTTCCATGTTTTATTTCGGGATGTGCTATCAGATATTCCATAGCAGATACAATTTCGGTTACACCAGCTTTATCGTCGGCTCCTAGCAATGTTGTACCATCCGTTACTACAATATCCTGACCTTTATATTGGAGAATTTCGGGATATTTATCTGTTTCAAAAACTATGGCCTTTCCCTCGTTCAATAAAATATCATTGCCATCGTAATTGGTTACGATACGTGCTTTTACATTTTTTCCGCTCATATCGGGGCTGGTGTCGATATGCGAAATAAACCCAATTGTAGGAACATGTTTATCGGTATTAGCGGGCAAAGTGGCCATTACATAACCGTTTTTGTCCAGTTCAACTTCTTGTAATCCAATTGTTTTTAGCTCTTCGACAAGATAGTTGGCAAAAACCATTTGCCCCGGAGTGCTGGGTGTCATGTTGGTGTTTTCGTCGGATGTAGTGGTAAAACTTACATATTTCAAAAATCGTTCGGTGATATTCATAAGGATAATGATTTATTTATTAGGTCGCAAAATTAGTAATTTTTTTGCATGAATTTACAAAAATGCAAAGGTATTTTCGGTAAACGATTTATTTACTAATTCTAAGTTGTCAAATTTGGGAACAGATAATATTGTGATATATTCAATAAAATGGTTGTAAATTACCATCTTCAATCATAATTTTTTTTTGTTTAATTGAGTTTATAAAAGTTCAATTATTTAAGATAATAGCACGCTGATTTACGCTGATTTAGCGGAAAATAACGGATGGAATATTCCGTTTCGGAATAAATGAAAACGGATTTTTCCCCGATAAATCGGGACGGATTAAGACGCAGGTGTCTGAAAATCATATCGCTGAAAGC
>JBMOHG010000488.1:0-2786 GCA_049317965.1 Paludibacter sp. | reverse complement strand
ACAGTTTTATTCGTTTAAAAACGCCTGCAAAAGTAGTAAAACTTATTTGGATATTGCTCATTTGTTATATACAATTCTGGTTTTACAGTATTTCAAAACCAAATGACAACTTTGGCATTTGAGAAATAGTTATTTTTTGCAACAAATAATCTTATATTCAGACTTTGCAGCAGCTATTCGGGTTTTGATTTATATTATAAAAATTTTGAACAAAACAGCTTTGAAATCAGTTAGTTTCTTATAGAATCTCAACATCTAAAATTCGATATTATGAACTTACTGGAACAACTAAAAATGCACACCAAAGTTGTGGCAGATACTGGCGACTTTGAGTCTATGATGGCCTACAAACCGATTGATGCCACCACAAATCCTTCATTGATTTATGCTGCCGCGATGGATTCGAAATATGGAGCACTAATTGACGATGCCATTCAATACGCAAAAGGTGTAACGAATGATAAAGAAAAGCAATTGTCAGTTGCAATGGATAAATTGGCAGTTAATTTCGGACTTAAAATTCTTGAAATAGTTCCCGGCAGAGTTTCAACTGAAGTAGATGCACGACTATCATTTGATACCGAAGGAACTATTGCCAAAGCGCATGATTTGATTACACTTTACGAAGCAAATGGAATTTCACGGAATCGTATATTGATAAAAATGGCTTCAACTTGGGAAGGAATTCAAGCTGCCGAAATACTTGAAAAAGAAGGAATACATGGTAATCTGACTTTGCTATTTTCGATGGCTCAAGCCGTTCGTTGTGCTGAGGCTGGAGTGACTCTAATATCTCCATTTGTGGGTCGAATTCTCGATTGGTATAAAAAAGAACGCAGTGTATCAGCAATTCCTGCACCTGAAGATCCGGGTGTAATTTCCGTAACTGATATTTATAATTATTACAAAAAATTTGGCTACAATACCATTGTAATGGGTGCAAGTTTCCGAAATATGCAGGAAATTATTGAAATAGTGGGGTGTGATGCTTTGACAATTGCTCCGTCGTTACTCAAAGAACTGGAAAGTACTGAAGGTATACTTGAAAAGAAATTAGATGCCGAAAAAGCCAAACTTATGGATATTAAAAATATTCCAATGGATGAAAAAACCTTCCGGTGGATGATGAATGAAGATGCCATGGCTACAGAAAAACTGGCTGAAGGAATTCGTAATTTCACCAAAGATTTAATAAAATTGGAAAAACACCTTGCAGGGTTAATTTGAGTTGACTAATAAATTTCAGTTTGATATTGCACATTTCCAAAAATATAACTACTTTTGTACCACTTTTTTGAAAAAGAAAGTGTGATGGGAAATTAAGCGACTAATCACTTAAAAATAAAACGCTTAAATTTTGAGTAACACAAAAAAAACAAAATGAAAACATTTGAATTAAACGGTACAGTGAGAACTGACCTTGGAAAAAAAGCAACAAAAGCTGAACGTGTAGCTGAAAATGTACCTTGTGTACTTTACGGAGTTACTGACAATGTACACTTTATTGCTACAAAAAGTGATTTACGTAAATTGATTTATTCACCAGAAGTATTTGTTGTAGATTTGACAATTGATGGTAAAAAATCAAAAGCTATTATGAAAGCTTTGCAATTTCATCCTGTTACCGACAATGTATTACACATTGATTTTTACCAAATTACAGAAACAAAACCAGTTGTAGTTGAACTTCCTGTAAAACTTGAAGGATTGGCTGAAGGTGTGAAAGCCGGGGGTAAATTGGCTTTGGAAATGCGTAAATTGAAAGTAAAAGGTATCTATACTCAAATTCCTGAAAATATTGTAATTGATGTAACTGAATTAGGTTTAGGTAAATCAATTCAAGTAGCTAAAGTTGCTGTTGATAAATTAGAAATATTGAACGCTAAAAACGCTGTAGTTGCGCAAGTTAAATTGACAAGAGCTGCTCGTGGAGCTGCTGCAACAGCAGGTAAATAAACTTGTAAATCTGAGTTAAAGTAAATTTGAAAGTCTGTAAAGACTTTTGCAACTTATAACTTGTAACTTGTAACTTATAAATGAAATACTTAATTGTTGGTTTGGGCAATATTGGTAGCGAATATCAGGATACCCGCCACAACATAGGTTTTACAATATTGGACGCTTTTGCTAAGGCGTCCAATGTTTTTTTTACCGAAAACCGCTATGGTGCTACTTGTGAAGTGAAAATCAAAGGTCGAACTTTGATTTTACTAAAACCTTCAACATTTATGAACCTGAGTGGCAATGCATTGCGATATTGGGTGCAAAAAGAAAACATCGAACTTGAAAATGTGTTGGTAGTGGTGGATGATATTGCATTGCCATTTGGAACGCTACGACTAAAACCAAAAGGCTCGGATGCCGGACATAACGGACTGAAAAACATACAGGAAATTCTTGGTCATTCTAATTATGCCCGTTTACGTTTTGGATTGGGCGATGATTTTAAACGTGGACAACAAATTGAATATGTGTTAGGAAAATGGACGAGTGAACAAACCAAAGACATTCCTGCTCGTGCTGAACAAGCTATAGAAATGATAAAAAGTTTTTGCTTAGCAGGTTTGGAATTGACCATGACGCAATTTAATAAGAAGTAAGTAACAGTTGATGAAGTTAATTAGTAATTAGTTAATTTGCAATTAGTTAATTTGTTTTTTAGTTAAACTAGATAATTTAGATAGTTAAATCGGTTTGCTTTGTAAATAAATTAACCAATTACCAATCAACCATTTAACTAATTCCCAATAAACAAATTTAATGAAAACAGAAGTTCGGATTGATAA
>JBMOHG010000487.1:0-2802 GCA_049317965.1 Paludibacter sp. | reverse complement strand
TAGCAAACGGAGTATTTAATATTCTTGTCGTAAATGACTTTTCTTCTTTGTTCATCCTTTCTTTTTTCTTAATAAGAAACTGCGTCTTTAAGCCCCTTTAGGGGTTTGGGGTTCTTACTCCCCTTTAGGGGGCAGGGGGTTCTTAAAGCCCCCTTTAGGGGGTTTGGGGGCCGTTTTCTTTATCTTAATTTTGCCCCCAACTTATTTTCAAAGTTCGTTTGCAACTTTTTCATAATCGGCTCTATTTGTGCATCGGTAAGTGTTTTTGTGTCATCTTGCAAAATAAAACTTACTGCATAAGATTTTTTGCCCGATTCAAGATTTTTACCTTCATACACATCAAAAAGGTTGATACTTTTTAAATACTTCCGCTCACTTTCGAAGGCAATTTTCTCAATTTCGCCAAAAGTAACTGTTTTATCCAACAGCAAAGCCAAGTCTCTTTTTACTTCAGGGAATTTTGAAAGTTCGGTATAACGGACGCTGTGGTTCACTATTTCTGCCAAAATTGTATTCCAGTTTAAGTCGGCGAAAAGCACCTGTTCTTCAATGTCCATCATTTTAAGTATTTTATTATGAACAATTCCGAAAACAGCTAATTTATTTCCTGCACGATTATAAACGCTTAATCCTTCGTTTAACAGGTCGTCGGCATATTCACCCACTACCAATTTTCGAAGATTGATTCCCAAGCGTTTGAAAATATTTTCGATATATGCTTTTAACTCAAAAACACTGGTTTTTTCTTCGGTAGATGTCCACGATTGGGCTTTTTTATTACCTGTAAGCCATAATCCCAAATGAAAATCTTCGTTGTATGCAGCCAATGTTTCACCTTCTTTTTTGTTTTCGGCATGATAATAATAACAATTGCCAAATTCGTAGAATTTCAAATCAGCATTTTTCCGATTAATATTACGGGCAATGTTTTCCAACCCTCCAAAAAGCAATGTCTGACGCATAACATTGAGATCGGAGCTTAACGGATTGAGCATTTTTACCGAATTTGAAGCAGGAAAGGAAGTCAGGTCATTATAATAAGCACCTTTGGTAAGTGAATTATTCAACACTTCGTTAAATCCTTGCGCGGTAAGTTGCTCGGCTATTAAATTTTGCAATTTATAACTGTCTGGTTTTGTTCCAAAACTCAAATTCGACTTCAAAGTTTCGCCTATCTCCACATTGTTATAGCCATAAATGCGCAAAATATCTTCAATCACATCCACATCGCGTTGCACATCTACACGGTAAACAGGCACTTGTAACGAATAGGTATCATCGGTTTTGCCGGCAATCTTTATTTCGAGAGCCGAAAGTATGGTTTCAATTGTTGAAGTACCAATTTCTTTACCGATTAAACTATTGATTTTTTGCAACGATAATTCCACGTCAAAAGGTTTTACTTCTTGTGGATACACGTCAATTATATCGCTCGAAATGAGTCCACCTGCAACTTCTTGTATCAGCAATGCACAACGTTTAAGCACATAAACCGTATTTGTGGGGTCGCAACCACGCTCAAAACGAAACGAAGCATCGGTATTCAAGCCATGACGACGAGCCGTTTTACGTATGGTAACGGGATTGAAATAAGCACTTTCCAGAAATATATTCCGTGTTGTTTCGGTCACTCCCGAATCCAATCCGCCAAATACACCGCCTATACACATGGCTTCGTCGGTACTGCAAATCATCAAATCATCTGCACTTAATTTTCGGTCAATGCCATCGAGCGTTTTAAATTGCGCACCTTCGGGCATGTTTCGCACAATTACTTTACCGCCCTTTATCTTGTCGGCATCAAAAGCATGCAAAGGTTGTCCCAGTTCGTGCAACACAAAATTGGTGGCATCTACTATATTATTGATGGGTCGAAGTCCAATTATTTGCAAATAATTTTTTAGCCATTCAGGTGATTCTTTTACTTCTACGCCCGAAATTGTCAAACCCGAATAACGCGGACAAGCATCTAAATTCTCAACAGTTACAGGAATAACAAGACTTTTATTTTGAACAGTAAACTCCCCGACAGAGGGTTTTGACAGTTTAATACTTTTATCTTTCAGAGCAAAAAATGCAGCTAAATCGCGTGCCACACCATAATGAGAAGCAGCATCAATGCGATTTGGCGTAATGTCCACTTCCAGTAAAGTGTCATTTTTAATTCCATAATAATCTTTGGCTAACTGTCCAACCTGTACATTTTCGGGCAATACAATAATGCCGTCGTGGCTGGTGCCAATACCTATTTCATCTTCGGCACATATCATTCCGAACGATTCAACACCGCGTATTTTCGACCGTTTAATGCTAAAACTTTCGTCGCCCGAATATAGTTTTGTCCCTACTGTTGCCACTATCACTTTTTGTCCGGCTGCCACATTAGGAGCACCACACACTATTTGCAAAGGTTCATCGGCACCCACATTAACTGTAGTGACATGCAAATGATCGGAATTTTCGTGACTGCTGCAAGTAAGTACCTCACCAATTACCAAACCTTCGAGCCCACCTTTAATGGTTTGAACTTCTTCCACACTACCTACTTCTAAACCGATAGATGTTAATGCTTTCGACAACACATCAGGAGTTACATCAATATTTATGTAACGTTTCAACCAATTATACGATATATTCATACTTGTTTTTTTTTGAGACCACAAAGATACAATTATTTTTAGAGATTCAAATTTGGCTGAATCAAAAAACGCAGTTTTGGGTGTGAAAGTACTTCTGAACTATTAACAAAAAAACCGGCTGAATCTCCTCACAGATATTCAGCCGGTTTTTTATTTTCAAACT
>JBMOHG010000486.1:0-2806 GCA_049317965.1 Paludibacter sp. | reverse complement strand
ATAAGAATACACTAAATGCGGTGGGCACAACATTGATGCATGTGGTTTATAATGAGTGAAGCCCCCTAAATCCCCCTTCAGGGGACTTTAAGAATGGTTAAAAGTTTTTCGAATTCTCGTATTAATTCCCCCTTCGGGGGTTATGGGGCTGGAATTAAATAAATAATTATGTCAATGAAATTTAAAAGGATAGCAGTAAAAATTGGCAGTAATGTACTGACTCGTGCCGATGGAACGTTGGACATCACTCGTATGTCGGGTTTGGTAGATCAAATTGCTCAGCTACACAAAAAAGGCGTTGAAATAGTATTGATTTCGTCGGGTGCTGTAGCATCGGGACGAAGCGTGCTGGGCATCGACCGTAAAATGGATGTGGTGGATCAGCGGCAGCTTTTTTCGGCTGTTGGTCAGGCAAAATTGATAAATCATTACTGGGATTTATTTCGCGAACATGGCATTACTGTTGGTCAGGTGCTTACTACCAAAGAAAATTTCAGTAGTCGCCGGCATTATCTCAATCAGCGGAACTGCATGAAGGTAATGCTTGAAAACAAAGTATTACCAATTGTGAATGAGAACGATACGGTATCAGTTTCGGAACTTATGTTTACTGATAACGATGAACTTTCAGGCTTAATTGCTTCGATGATGGACATGCATGCCTTGATTATTCTCAGTAATATCGATGGAATTTATAACGGTTCGCCATCCGATTCCGAATCAAAAGTGATTCGCCAGATAGAAAAAGGACAGGATATTTCGGACTTTATTCAAAGTTCCAAATCAACTTTTGGACGCGGCGGAATGCTTACCAAAACCACTATTGCCCGACGAATTGCCGACCAGGGCATTGACGTGTTTATTGCCAACGGCAAAAAGGACGGTATTTTGTTGCAATTACTTGATAAAAAAGCCGATGTGGTCTGTACACAATTTGTGGCATCAACCGGCGAAGTTTCCAGCGTAAAAAAATGGATAGCACACAGTCAGGGCTTTGCAAAAGGTGAAATTCATGTAAACGAAAATGCTGCCAAAGCACTCACAGGCGAAAAAGCAGTTAGTTTGTTGCCAATTGGTGCAACCAATATTATTGGAGAATTCGAGAAAGACGACATTGTAAAAATCATTGACGAAAAAGGCACTGAACTCGGTGTGGGCAAAGTACAGTACGACAGTGATAAAGCCCGCGAAATGCTCGGCAAAAAGAACCAAAAACCATTGGTGCATTGCGATTATTTGTATTTGGAATAGAAATAAAAAATATTATTTTTGAAAGTTGGACTCTTAAATGTTCAAATTACAAAATCAAATATTTCGATAATTTAAAACAATTTATTAGAACCTAAAATTTCCACTATTCATTTCTTTTTAGCTGAGATTTAGAAGTCGATTAGAACTTTCAATCAAATTCTAATGAGATTGATATATTTTGAGTATATGTAATATTAAACAGTATGATACAAACCACTTCCTGGAAACAATCCACCATCTACGCTTCACGTTCGCTGAACCTGGTGAGCGACAAAATAATAAATGAAGTCTTGCTTGCACTTGCTGACGAAGCAGTGGCTCAAACAGAAACAATTCTGACTGAAAATGCCAAAGATTTGGTGGCAATGGAAATTAGTAATCCAATGTACGACAGGCTTTTGCTCACAAAAGAACGTATTGAAGGAATAGCAGCTGATATTCGCAATGTAGCTTCGTTACCTTCGCCCCTTGGCAAGCAATTGATGCACACCGTGCGACCAAATGGGATGAAAATAACAAAGATTTCGGTTCCTTTTGGTGTAGTTGGAATTATTTACGAAGCGCGCCCAAATGTGAGTTTCGATGTATTTTCGTTATGTTTAAAATCGGGTAACGCCTGTGTACTGAAAGGTGGAACAGATGCTTATAATTCCAATTTAGCCATTGTAACAGTGATTCAATCTGTTTTGCAAAGATTTGGTTTAGAACGAGGTATAGTAACTTTACTACCTGCCGGTCGTGAAGCTGCCACCGAACTTATGAATGCTGTTGGTACAGTGGATGTGATAATTCCTCGTGGTGGCAAAGGTTTGATTGATTTTGTACGCGACAATTCCCGCATTCCGGTGATAGAAACAGGAGCCGGAATTTGCCATACTTATTTTGATGAATTTGGCGATGTAGCAAAAGGTGCAGAAATTGTTTTCAACTCCAAAACACGTCGTGTAAGTGTTTGTAATGCTTTGGATTGCTTCGTAATAAACGAAAAACGCCTGTCCGATTTACCTGCACTTTGCGATAAACTGGCAACAAAAAATGTAATTATATATGCCGACGAAAAAGCATATAGTACACTAAGAGGCATTTATCCTACTGAACTACTTCAAAAAGCAAACGATGAAAGTTATGGAATCGAGTTTCTGGATTATAAAATGTCAATTAAAACTGTTGCAAACATTTATGATGCCGTTGAGCATATTTCAAAATTCAGTTCCAAGCACAGTGAATGCATTGTAAGTGAAGATGATAAACAAATTCAGTTTTTTGATAAAATGGTTGATGCTGCCTGCATTTATACCAATGTATCAACTGCATTTACCGATGGTGCACAGTTTGGACTAGGAGCTGAAATTGGTATCAGCACCCAAAAACTTCATGCCCGTGGTCCAATGGGTTTGGCAGAGTTGTGTTCGTACAAATGGATAATAAAAGGAGAAGGACAAGTAAGAGGTTGAAAAGTCTGAAAAGTTTCGTGTTCCAGGTTTAGTGTTTCATGTTTAATTAGTAAATGATTAAATGGTAAATGACTAAATATTGAAGATAATTCACTAAATTT